>JBAWWF010000001.1:0-24346 GCA_037146895.1 Alphaproteobacteria bacterium
AGCATTCGCTTACGCTCATTGCTATTTTCTAGCTTCCGGTATGACAGTGGGGCACGTCTTATGGCTTTCTCTTTTATCCCGAACTGAGGTTAGATAGATCCTCGGGCTTGACCCGAGGATCTCGATTGGATTAATCGAGCTTCAAATTAGCTAGAGCCTGAAATGGCCGCACCATACCTATAGGTGGTTGTTCTGCCGCATCTCCAAAACTGGTTTTTTCTTGAGGTACTGAAGGGTGACGCGGATAATGATCTAGTGCCAACGCTAAGTGTTGTGCAGCGATTTCTCCGAGCTCGACTTTATCGCCATACAAGGGTTCGTAGTCTTTGTCTTCATCCATTTCTTGCTCGCCTTGAAAAACCCCATGCTCGCTTGGCAGTAGGATAGTATTAATCGATATATGCACATGATTGGAAACGTCTTGTAGGGTGATAATGCATGCTTGGACAATGTCAGCATCTAGCTCCCCTTTTAAAATATAGGATTGCGGCTCCTCACCATGGCTCAGTTGTAAATCAACCACTAAATTATTGAGCGATAATAAATCAAAACGGCTCGCTAAGTGGTGACATTCTTCTGCGGAAGCTGTGATCACATAAGACGCTGCGGTATCGCCTAAGCGGCTTAACGGAAACAAACGAGAAAATTCGACCCTATCGCTCATAGCTTATCCTTATTCTTTAAGATTGCATTGTGTTAAAAGAAACCATTGGCAGCTTGTGTGTAATGCTAGCAGCACTCTCACCTGCCAACCATTCGTCGAGAAAACTCGTGTACTTTACAAGCTGCATCTTACAATCCATAGGCGTTTGCGGACTATGAATATAGAGATTGCGTTCAAGAATATCGAGAATAGAGTTTTCGTTTTTGTGTCGCAAAGCAAGATCGAGGGCTCGCAACCTCCCATAAAAAGCTCGTGCAAGACGCTTAACTTCCCGTCCTACCTGCCAATCATTGATGGGTAAATCACGAAGACAAGCATCCAGATCCAACACCAATGTATCCGCTAGTGTTTGGCAAAGACTTCTCTCTTGCGAGAAACGCCGCATCAATAAGCCTAGATGAAGAGAAAGAAGCTCAAACCTTGTCAAGACATGATCAACAACAGCAAGATCTGTATAAAAATAGGGATGGCGAGTCCACGCAACAACTTGCTGATAGATACCGCGGCCTTGCGTCATTTTTCGTCACCAAAAAAGATAAAAAATGCTCTTCTACCCAGAACCCTAACACATCGTCGGGCAACATGTACACAGAGAATGATGTACGTTATCTTCTCTTGATATCTTTAGCGTTTTAGCTCACCTTTATCTAATGACACAGAAAACACCCCCCCGCGAAGATGGTACATCTTTTTTGCCAGTTCTTATAGCCTGTGCAGGCAGTATTTTGATCGGTGTATCTCCTATTTTCGTGCGTAGTTCGACCTTGGGGCCAATGACAGTTGGTTTTTACCGAATGCTCTTTGCTCTACCGTTGTTGTGGATATGGATGCAATGGGAAAAGCATCATGTTGATAAACAAGTTCTAGTAAAAAAAGATTATTTTATATTGGCTTTAGCCGGAGGGTTTTTTGCCGTTGATTTAGCCTTATGGAATTTTTCAGTCAACCATACAACCATTGTTAATGCGATTCTTTTTAATAATACAGCGGCGTTTTTTGTGCCCCTATGGATGTGGCTTGTTTTTTCTGAAAAGCAATCCGTACGCTTTATCGTTGCGGCAATTTGTGGATTTTTGGGATGCGTTCTCCTTGCTGGCGAAAGCTTTACCATTAGCATTGACTATTTTATAGGCGATATTATATCCATAACCTCAGGTTTTATGGTTGCTTCGTATATCATTGCCATTAAAAAAATCAGAGAACGTCTGGCTACCGGAGTATTGATGTTTTGGACAGGCATTGCGTCGTTGATTGGTTTGGGAGGGCTGGGAGTCCTCTTTGGTGAATCTTTTTGGCCATTAACACGTTATGATTGGTTTAGTGTCCTTGGGCAGGCAATCCTGGTGCACGTTATGGGTCAAGGATTACTCGCCTATGCCATGGGGAAAATCACAGCAAGCTATGGTGCTTTAATTCTTTTATTGTCGCCTGTCACCGCAGCAATCCTTGGGTGGATATTTTATGGAGAAGCTCTAAGTGTGATAAAGTTTGTTGGTATGTCAGTCATTATGATCAGCATCATTGCTGTGCAGGAGAAACAGAAAAAGCTGGCGGTTCCTTGATGATTTCATCAAGATTTACATTTGCTGCAACATAAGGGAAAAAGCCACGATCACGTCCTTTCTGATAGATTTCTCTCAGTGTTGTTGGATCCTTAGGATCCCAATAGTCTAGCGGATAAACCCCTAGTTTTGGATTATCTATTTGTGCAGCTTTAATAATCTTGAGTTGGTCTTTGTAGTTCTCTGCAGGATCAATAGAGTAAGTCTTTTTACGAAAATCATACTCACCAAATAATGACTCGCTCATAATCATATCAATGTCTTTGGCAACAAACGGTAGAATCTTATAACCGCGATTCATCATGATGATGATGGTGGGATGCTGCCTGCGAATCTCTTTAATAAGTAGGATAACGGCTTGGGTGGTTCCTTCATGTTTTGGAATTTTATCAATCTCAGTAACATCATCGACTGTATCAATGAGGATCCCCGCAAAGCCTTGTTTTAACAAGGTCGGCACTTTTTCCTCCAAGATGTGTTTGGCCCAATCTTTCGAGCGCAGATCTATAAGGTAGCTTCCTGGCCAGTTAGCATTTTCTTTAACAAGCAATCCTAAGGTTTGCGCTTTAGCAAAGAAAGGCTCCTCTTTGTAGATTTCAGTCAGGCTCAAATAGCCCAGTAGTTTTTTACCCTGGGCTTGTAGGGGCTTGAGAGATAGACAGGTGTTGGGCTGTAAAATAAGAAGGGAATAATCCTTAACCTCAGCTATATCACATATACCGTTTACATCGGTTTTATAGAACGCTGCCCATTTTTGTGGCTGTATAACAGGTTCAGCATAAACAGGCTGCGAAGTACAAAAAACGAAGAGCATACCAGCAATAGAAGCCCCCAGCTTGCGCAGATCATCAAAATTTCTTTTGAAGGGAAGCTTTTCGCGTATGTGCTTGCGTAGGGCTAGACGTCCTTTCATCCACTCTAGGGTTTGACTTAACCCATCAACAATAGACATTTGCGCACTTACGCCCAAAAGCTCATTTAATAAGCTTGGATCACCGATAGATTCATAGATATCGCCTTTGCGTGATTTGCGATAAAGGCACTGTCCTTGAGAATCCGTCAGATCGATAATATGGTGTGCAAGGGCTGAGATGGTTGCCTCTTCTCCTGTGCAGGCGTTGACAACATAATGACCCCTTTTTTCGTTGTGCAGTTTTTCCATTGCAGCCATAAGAGCCATAACGGCATCACTGATATACAGAAAATCGCGAACCTGACTACCATCACCAAATATAACCAGATCCTTGTGGTTAATTGCTCGATGAATGAAAGCAGAGATAACACCTGAATAAGGGTTCAAAGGATCCTGTAGTGGTCCGTAAACATTAAAGAAGCGAATGCCGATTGTCGGGACATTATGGATTAGATCAGCAATTCGACCTTGCAATTCACAATGATATTTATCACAGCCGTAGGAGGAAATAGGGTTAATTACAGCGTCTTCTCTGATAGGGAATTCTTGTTGGTGACCATAGACAGCAGCCGAGGAAGCATACACCACAGGGATTTTACGTTGCCTAGCTTGGGAAAATACATTCAGAGTTCCTGTTGCATTAATGGTGTGCGACTTTTCCCATTCTTCATTGCAGCGTTGGGTGGAGGTAACGGCGGCTAAGTGGAAGCAACCATCGACCATATTCATCAATGATTCGAGAAGAACTGTATCTAAAATGCTGCCTTGAACAAGCGTTGCTTCAGCGGAGCAATTCGTAGCCAACCCACCAGATAAGTCGTCAAGAATGGTAACTCTGTTGCCTTGCTTGGCAAGAGCATAACTTAAATGAGAACCAATAAAGCCACACCCACCTGTAACTAAATAATGTTTCATACGTCACTGATGAGTACCAATTTAACCATGATTTAATGGTAGCATAACCATCTTAAAAATTGATTAAGCAAAATAACTACGTTATTTTTTCTCAAGTCCTTAGGTTGTATGTTGGCGAAAAGCCTCATAGAGGCTAACTGCTGTCGCAATTGAAACATTCAGGGTGGTGAAGTTTGCTTGCGTTGGTAGCCGCACTAGGAAGTCGAGGTTTTCACGGGTTAAACGTCGCAGCCCATCGCCTTCGCTCCCCAGAACAAATGCCATTTTTCCTTTAAGATTAATAGCATTCAGAGACTGCGACGCGTCTTCAGCAAATCCACAAGTCCAGAACCCTAGGCTTTGTAATTCTTTGAGTGCTTGGGCAAGGTTGACAATGCGAATCAACGGCACGGCCTCAAAAGCCCCAGATGCCGCCTTCAGCAAGGCTGCCGTTTCCATTGGTGCATGGCGTTCAGTGAGAATTAGTGCTTTAGCACCGAAAGCTGCACAGCTACGCAAGATAGCCCCAACATTGTGCGGGTCCGTCACTTGATCTAAACAGACCACAATCTGGTTTTCTTGGGCGCACCCTTCAAGAACAGACAGAGACAAGGCCGGGAGAGGTGCTAGCTCACAAGCAATGCCTTGGTGTACCGCATCAGGTCCTAAAAGCTGTTGCAGAAAGCGTCTCTCAACTATTTCAACAGCAGCAGGGGCCGCAAGCCCATCAAGAAGAGGCTTGGCATCCTGTTCATTAACAAGGAGAATGCGATAAATCTTTCGATTTGGATTATGGATAGCTGCTTTACAAGCATGCCACCCATAAATAACCAGGCGCGAAGCTTGCTTTGTTTTTGTGATGTTCACTTTCATGATGCCCACCATAACGATAAAAAAAACTCCAGGCAACATCTGACTATATTTCCGTTGCTTGTCTTAACAAATTCTTGCATTCTCCATGTAGATAATTTTAAGGAGTTTATCTATTATGCCCTTATCACCCGGAGATCTAGCCCCATCATTTTCCATGGTCGCCGACACTGGTGACATCATTAGTTCAGCTTCGCTCAAAGGCCAGTTGTTCGTTTTATATTTCTATCCCAAAGATGATACAAGTGGTTGCACAGCAGAAGCTTGCCAATTTCGTGATCTGCTCCCTAATTTCTCTAAAATAGACGTGCCTGTTTTTGGCGTCTCTAGAGATAACACAAACAGTCATCGGCTATTTAAAGAAAAGTATCAGTTACCATTTGTGTTGCTCAGCGATGAGGACGGTAGCGTATGCCAGAGCTATAACGTATGGGTTGAAAAATCGATGTACGGCCGCAAGTATTTTGGCATCGAGCGTTCAACCTTTTTGATTGATAGCCAAGGCATCATCGCTGCCGTGTGGCATAAAGTTAAGGTCCCTGACCATGCACAAGAAGTACTCAAGACGCTAAATGACTTTATCAAACAGTGATTATTCATAGTTCCATCAAGTGTTGATTATAAATTGTCGATATGAAGCAGGTGATATAGCCATACGCTTCAATGAGAGAGGGAAGCTGATAGAGTGGGGGCTATCTTCCTTCACATCTATGAGTGGCCAACCAGCCTGCCACAAATCTTGGATGACTAAGTGATGATCCAAGATCAGGAGTCTCTGAATGTTTTCCTGAGATGCAAAATCGTAAAGGGATTTAAAAAGCTCTTGGTAAAAACGATATGCAACGATGGCTATGCTAGATTCACACCGTAAAAAATTAATGTTGTGAGGCAAGAAAAAATGAATCGCACTCAACTCCCACAGTTGCGGTGAAACAAATATTCTCTCAGGTGATAAGTGACCGCAAATATGAAGACCAGTAGTTGGCAATAGCCTCGCAAGACCACAGATGCCAATAGCCTTATCAACGCCAACAAAGTAGACAGCTTCAGGAAAAACATCAAAGGGCATAACTTCTTCTTGAAAAAGAGGAATCTTAAATTCACGTTTTTGGAAAGCTTTGCTAAGGCTTTTTTGATAGTGATGATGATTACCGCGAGTGACGATATACAGCATATGTAGTTTTATTCCCGATTAAATAACTAAACTACGCATTTTATAAAATTTATGTGTAGTTTTTGCAAGCATAAAGAGAGAGTATGTGTAGTTTTTTTGTGAAAAAATTTGCCTGCCAATGGTGCGATTAAAAGTAATTCTAGATAGATCCTCGGGTCAAGCCCCAATGCTATTCATTTAGAATAATTTATGACTGCTGAGGTGTTATTGCTAAGAAAAACTCCTGGATTGCTTCGCAAGAGCTCGCAATGACGGAACTGGCGTCATTACTAGCTCTCCGCCGTCATTGCGAGGAGTTTACGACGAAGCAATCCAGGTTCTTTACACTTCGCAAAAACAGACCCAGGCAGTTCCAAGTTATTCTAAATGAATAGCATTGGGGCTTGACCCGAGGATCTTGCATTAGGTCACACTTTTAATCGTCCCCATCTGCTGAACAGCACTTGACTACCGGCTAGTTACATTTTATTAATTCATAGAATATACCATAAATAATATTGCAGATTATATAACGAGTGTCCTGATGTTTGTTTTCTCATTTCTGTTTTTCATAACCACGATTTTTCTTCATCAACGGTAGATGTTAGTGCTGCTGCAAGAGTAGGGCGGATTAGTCGGGCTGTGGAGAATATTCAGCAGCTGGATCTTGTTCATGAAGCAAAGATTAAAACACTTACTCCCGTTGCTATTGATGATTTTAATAATCCTATCAATATCCAGAAAGATCCTGAGCGTCTTAATACAATAAAGAAGGTGGCTCTTCCGAACAAATTCGCTAGCCGAGCGGCAACAGAAGACGAGAGGCTGATTATGTATAAAGCCCTTATGCGTTCATACCTGCGGCCCGGCAAGCTAGCAGATGAGCATATGTTTTTTCCTGGTATTTTTAAAGCTTTGGCTAAAAACGACAATAATCAAATGCATTATTTTACCGTATGGTCTGTTATGGCTTTAGCGAGAAATGAGATGCTAGCGAAAATAGAAGGTACTACACAAGATTTGAGAGACTGTGCAGATGAGTTCCGAAGTTATGTTGATAGAGCATCCAGTGAAAACGGATTAAACATAGACATTGGGCGGTTAACTCAACGTGCTAAAGGAGATGATGATGGTGATCGTCTGCTCACAATGTTCTCCCGTATTCTCCAAAGTACGGTATTTCAACAGGCTTACAATGAGGTTTTCCCTGTGGATGAGAGAGATGCGATGAAGCAAGCAGCTAAAGCTGTCGCACCTCCAAAAGCAGATGTTGCTAATGCGACTGTACTAGCTGTTCAAGATGCTTACAGAGATGCGGGAGAATTTAATCCATCTGTGAATAATATATCCCGAGACATTCTGCTACGTGCGGGCGTAAATCCAGATACAGGCCTTTCCCTTTCAAAATGGGGAGATAAACGCAACAAACTTATACCAATTGGGTATAAGGATAAAAATCCAGCAGGATCATTGAACCTTACAATTCTTGACACCGCCGATGGGCTTCTAAAATGGGCCCAAACCACCACATTTGGAAAAGACGGCCAATTCATAAACACTCCAGAAGCCGTGGTCATTCCTAAGTCAGTCCTCGATGCCTTAGTAAAACGGGGTAAGGTTATTTACGATTTTGGGTATATAAGTGGCAATGGCTGGGGCAAGGGTTTGCTTGATAACAAATACGCGTGTTTTTCCAACTATTTTCCCTATGACAACTCTAACACAGCAAAGCTTTGGCCATATGATTACGGTGACACTTTTACGTATCTAGGCCGGAATTGGTCCTCGTCTGAAGCAGCTTATCACGCTATAAAAGTCTCTAGGTGGAAGGATGGAAACGCATCAGAGGATTATCAGGGGAACGCTGAAATTTTGGATGCGTATAGTCTCCTTACCGCAGATGATGCAATGCGTGAAGCACGGCAGTATCAAGCGGATAATAAACCACGTGGGCCTTTTGCAACACCACGAGATATGTATAATATCGTGTTGGCAAAATTTAAGCATCTTCCTAATCTTAGAAAGATTCTTTATCTTAGAAAGATTCTTTTAGATACAGGAGATGCTATCCTCATTGAAGGTGCTGATGCGCATATCGATGTAACTTGGGGTGCTATTACAGAAGGTCCTTACGTTGTGGGTAAAAACCAACTGGGTCGCGTTTTAATGGCTGTGCGTGCGCAATTGCGCGCAGAAAAGGCTATTGATACATATCAAGCCTTAAGTGATTGACCAATCGCGGTCAGGGAATTGCTGTGTTCTGCAAAACCTTCTTGACCGGAAGGATTTCTATCGTCATAGTGAAGGCAAAATAGGGCCTGTAGTTCAGTTGGTTAGAACCCGCCGCTCATAACGGTGATGTCGTAGGTTCGAGTCCTACCAGGCCCACCATCTTTAAACGCAAGGTTTATGTCTTCAAATGGCTAATTATCAATATGTTTACGTAATGAAGGGGCTGGGGAAGGTTTATCCTGGCGGACGTGAAGTGCTGAAGGATGTTTGGCTCTCCTTTTTGCCAGGTGCTAAAATCGGCATTATTGGTCCCAATGGTGCTGGTAAGACCACACTTTTGAAGATTATGGCGGGTTTAGAAAAAGAATATACGGGTGAAGCCTGGGCAGCCGAGGGCGCAACCGTTGGTTTCCTAACCCAAGAGCCGCAGCTTGATCCGAATCTAACTGTGCTAGATAATGTCATGCAAGGCGTTCAAGCAACAAAGGCCTTGCTGGATAGTTTTGATGCCGTCAGCGCGCGGTTTTCTGAGCCCCTCAGTGACGATGAAATGAATGCGCTCATTACCGAACAAGGCGAACTGCAAGAACAAATCGATGCCCAGGATGCCTGGGACCTACCCCGCAAGATAGAAATTGCGATGGATGCTTTGCGGTGCCCACCAGGATCGTCAAAAGTGGACCAGTTATCCGGTGGTGAGAAGCGTCGCGTTGCTTTGTGCCGTCTGTTGCTGCAAAAGCCTGATCTGTTGCTGCTTGATGAACCGACCAACCACCTTGATGCTGAGTCTGTGGCGTGGCTAGAGCGGCACTTACGCGACTATCCTGGGACTGTTGTCCTGGTAACCCATGATCGTTATTTCCTGGATACAGTTGTGAGCTGGATTCTTGAGCTTGATCGCGGGCAAAGTATCCCATTTGAAGGAAACTATTCAGGATGGCTAGAGCAAAAAGCGAAACGCTTGGAGCTTGAGCAAAAGCAAGAAAGCTCGCGGCAAAGACAATTGAAGCAGGAGCTAGAGTGGATTCGTCAATCGCCGAAAGCACGTCAGTCGAAGAGCAAGGCGCGCATCCAATCCTATGAGGACTTGCTCAACCAAACCTATGATCAAGGAGCAGGTGAGGGGAGCATCCAGATCCCAGCAGGTGCACGTTTGGGCGACAAGGTTATCGAGGCGCATGACGTCAGCAAGGGCTTTGATAACAGTTTGCTCTTTGAAAAGTTAAATTTTAAGCTACCGCGCGGTGGCATTGTCGGTGTTATTGGCCCTAATGGTGCGGGCAAGACTACGCTTTTCCGTCTGGTAACTCAATTGGAGCAACCAGATCATGGCAAAGTCGTTGTTGGGGAAACGGTTGTTTTGGGTTACGTTGATCAATCGCGCGATACGCTAAATCCACAGAAGACAGTGTGGGAGGAAATATCGGGCGGCAATGATGAGATTCTTTTGGGGAAGCGTCCTATACCTAGTCGGGCGTATTGCAGTCTGTTCAACTTTCGTGGACCCGATCAGCAGAAGCGCGTCGGGCAACTCTCCGGCGGTGAACGCAATCGCGTGCATCTGGCTAAAATATTACGGTCAGGAGCCAATGTTTTGTTGTTGGACGAGCCTACCAACGACCTAGATGTGGAAACGCTGCGCTCATTGGAGGATGCGTTGCTGAACTTTGGCGGCTGTGCTGTGGTGATCAGCCATGATCGGTGGTTTTTAGATCGTATTGCTACACATATCATAGCATTCGAGGGAGATAGCCAGGTCGTATGGTTTGAGGGCAATTATCAAGCGTATGAAGAAGATCGTCGCAAACGATTAGGGCTTGCTGCTAACCAACCACATCGGATTAAGTACAAGCCACTCACAAGATGAGTCAGTGATACGGGTCTGTTGTTGCGGAGCAAAAGAGCCTGGATTGCCACAGCCGTGTACCACGGCTTCGCAATGACGACGGGTGAGGAGTAAATGACGTGTCCCAGTGCCGTCATTGCGAGCTCTTGCGAAGCAATCCAGTAGTCTTTCATCATCACGATTGGGTGGTTGTAATAATTTTATCTAAATGAACAATATTGATTTTTAGCCCAT
The DNA here is from genome assembly GCA_037146895.1 of Alphaproteobacteria bacterium. GTDB lineage: Bacteria > Pseudomonadota > Alphaproteobacteria > Paracaedibacterales > JBAWWF01 > JBAWWF01. The sequence goes on from JBAWWF010000001.1 coordinate 10,369, forward strand.
GACTCCTGAACTAACCCTGATCACACGCCCACGTAGAGAAGCGAATATCCTCGCCAGCCAACTAAGGGCGGCAGGTGTTTCAGTTATTGTTGATCCGCTGCTTGAGGTGGTGACACATCCTGAAGCCTTGCCTGATTTAGCGGGCATTACAACATTGGTAACCACTTCTGCGAACGCCATCCATGCGCTAGCGATGACCTCTGTTGACCGGACCTTGCCTTTATGGTGTGTGGGCGACGCTTCAGCAGCTACGGCGAAGTCCTTGGGGTTTCAGAATGTGCAAACCGCAGGTGGGTCTGTGCAAAGTCTTCTCGATTGCTTATTGACCGCAGATAAACAGGCCATCGGGCAGGTCATTTACCTTCGCGGCGATGTCATTCGTTTTGATCTTAAGCATGCTCTGTGCGAAAGGGGCTACTTAGCACAGGAGGCTTGCCTTTATAAAACGCAAGAAGCACTGACTTTCAGTGAGGAGGCGCTGCAGGCAATGCTTGATCAGCACCTAGCTAATGTTTTGTTTTTCTCACCGCGGGCTGTTCGTATTTTTGCTAGGCTTTGTCATGCGCATCAATGTATTGACGCTTGCCGCTCATTGCGGGCGGTTTGCTATGGTTCCTTAAGTGTAGCAACAGCAGCAGACGGGGGCTTACCTTGGAGAGAAATTGTGCTAATGTAAACGAAACTGGCTTGAGGTGAGAAAAAAAATTATGACTCCTGATAGTACTATGCCTTTAGATGATGAGTCGGTTGTCGCTGTCTCTCCTAAAAAACGATGCTTGTGGTTTTGCGTCTATAACGCTCTGGTTTCCTTCGCATTTTTGCTTTTAGTTGTTGTTTTTATTCCCCGCTGGATCACTCCTGTTGGTGACTGGTTGTTTCCTTATGTGAAGCAAAATCAGATTGGTAAGTGGAAGTCAGAGCTTAGTTCTCTCACGCTTGCTTTAGAGGACCTCAAGCCGCAAGAAGTGATCATTATCAATGGAAGACTGCAATCTCTTGAAGAGAAAATGCTAAATATACTAGAATCGCATGATTTTGCGCGGAAGGGGGATATTTCAGAAAGTCCGCAATTATCTCCAGAGTCCTACCAAGCAAGCCATGGAGAGCAGTCATACTTTATGGAAGTTCTTCTGCTATGTCAGGAAATCGAAGGACGTTTGCTGAAGAGCCAAGACTATAAAGTGCCTCTAGCGTTGTTGACGGAGCTTCTTAAAACGCCGGAAGAGCGTGTTTGGTTAGCTGTTTTGAGTAGTGATGTGGCTGACACAAAAACACATGCTGATGCTGAATCACTCACGGCTAATTGGCCGCGATGGCTCAAACCTGTGCAGAATTTCCTCACAATTCAGCCTTTGACAGACAAGACGCCTTCTGAGCAAGTTGATAAAATGATGGCTCTACAAAAATTAAAAGACGTGTGCCTGGCTAATTACCAAAAAACATTGTTATCAGTTGTCGATCAGGAGTCTGCATCATGAAATGGCTAAGGCGTTTCGTTAGCTTTCTAAAAATTGGTGTATGCGCTGCCGTAGTTATTTACCTGATAAAATACCCCGGGCAAGTGCAACTGGATTGGTTTGGATACCGCTTGCAAGTCAGTGTGGTGTTTTTCTTAGCCGTATTATTTGTAGCTCTAGGATTAGTAGTTTTTTTTATAAAAATCGTGAAAGGACTTTGGTCTTTTCCTCAGCGTTGGGCTAAATGCCGCCAAAAGAAAAGGCGCAAAAGTGGTGAAAAAGCACTCTTGGAAAGCTTGTCAGCGATTGCTGGAGGGGAGTTGGAGGAAGCAAATAAACAGGCTCGCATTGCGCTGAAGAACCTGCCGGAGCAACCGTTGAGTGCAGTGGTGGCTGCTCAAGCTGCTTTTATGTGTGGCAAAACTGATGAGGCCCTTAAGTGCTTTCAGCTGCTACAACAAACTCCGCACACGCGATTTCTGGGTTTGCGTGGTGAAGCTCTGCAAGCCTTGCGACAAGGCGATTGGTCTACAGCACAAATTGCTTTGCGCCAAGCAGCAACGCTTCGTCCTGATTCTCCTTGGGCACTCAAACACTTGTTTGAGGCGGACCTGCGGTTGGGTAGCTATGACCGAAGTGAGGCTGTGTTAAAGCAGCTACAGACCCGCAAAGTAATTGATGCGGTACAACAACGGCGGTATCAAGCTCTTGTGTATTGGTTAAAAGCGCAAGCCGCGAAGCTAGCCCATGATCCTTCGCGGTTTTCACATTATATTAAAAAAGCTCATGATATGGCGCCAGAACTTGTTGCAGTTGCGGCACAGTATGCGGCTTATGAAATTGAGAATGATGCCGCCAAGCATGCCAAGAAAATCTTGGCGGCAACATGGTTTTATCAGCCGCACCCTGATTTAGTGGTCCTATTTAAAAAGATAGCAACGGATAAAAGCCCGCTCGATTTTTATCGCTATTTAGCAGGGGTTGCGCTTGCAGATACTAATAATGTTGATGCTAATGTCATTCTTGCTGAAGTGGCGATTGCGGCAAAATTGTGGGGGCAAGCACGACGGCATTTGCATGATGTTCATCAAACCCAAGAAACGCAAGCCTCTTGTCGGTTAATGGCGAAACTGATCCGTGGGGAAAGTCCGCATGATGAAAATGCCGCAAGAACCTGGGAGCAAAAAGCATTGTCTGTTTCTCCAGGATCGGTGTGGGTGTGTCATCAGTGCCATGGGCAGCAGGCTGCATGGGAAGTTTTTTGCACCCATTGTGGTGGGTTGGATACGGTTACCTGGTCGCTTCCTCAAGCAACTGGAGCGGTTAAGGCATTGCTACCGCAGCTGATTTAACGGACACAATTTTTCTTCTAAAGTTGATTGTTTTATGCTATCATTAATCCGTGATTTGAATAGAAAGAAACGATAGATGAAACAAAAACCGTTAATCAGCTTTGATTATGCCATTAAGTACCTCCTCAAGGATAAGGGGGACTATGAGATCGTTGAGGGGTTTATCTCAGCCCTGCTTAATTCCAGAGGATACAACAACGTTAAAATCGTCGCTTTGTTGGATACTGAAAGTAACAAAGAAGATGAAAAAAGCCGGAGAAGCCTGGCGGACTTAATTGTTGAGGATGAAGAACATCATAAATATATTATTGAAATCGAGCGCAATCTCGAGCGGTCTTTTATTCATAAAGCTTGTTTCAATACCTCACGCTTGATTATTGATAACCTGGCGCAAAGGGCTGATTTCACAGAAATTATCAAAGTCTTTCATATCTCGATTTTATATTTCCCTGTGGGAAATGGACCTATTCATCATGGAAAGACAGCTATTACTGAAATAGAGAGTGACGAAAGGTTGACGGTTCACCTTAAAGACCCAGATACCGGTATTGTGATCGATGCAACGGATATCCTGCCGGAGTATTTCTTTATTTCTGTCCCGCTTTTTAATGATCGGTTAGAAAAAGAAATTGATGATTGGCTGTACGTGATGAAATATGACGATGTTCCACCAACTTTTCATTCGCCTTACATGCAAAAAGTCGCCGACAAACTGAGTGTTTTAAAAATGACCATCGGGGAACGAGACAGTTATTGGTATTATCGTAAACAGGTTTGCACAGATATTGATCAATTCCAGTCTGCTAGAGCTGAAGGCATAGAAAAAGGCATAGAAAAAGGCATAGAAAAAGGCAGAGAAGAAGAAAAGAAAAACATAGCTCTCAAAATGCTTGCTAAAGGGGTGAAAATAGAAGAAGTGAGTGAATTCACCGGGCTTTCCGTCGAAGATGTCAGATGTCTTGTGTGAGTTGGTCGGCCTGTGCGGTTATGACCTGCAATGAATCTTGGAGTTTTTGCTGGTAAGCTGCCAGCTTTTCTGGGCTGACGTCATCAACATGAATAGGCTCGCCACATATGAAAACGGCTTTACCGAAGGGCAGTGGCAGATGAAATCGGTCCCAGGTCCTTAAAAATTTTCGTCGCTTAGTCGCATAGCTAATGGGAATAATGGGAACTCCCGCCATGTGTGCAAGCTTAATAATGCCAGGCGTAACTTGATACCCAGGACCGCGCGGACCATCTGGCGTGATGCCGACATACTCTCTCCTAGCTAGCGTACTCAACATCTCACGGCTAGCTTGTTCGCCCTTGCGGCTGGTTGAGCCGTAGATAACGCGAATACCAAAGTAGCTGATGACCTTAGCAATGAGCCGCCCATCAGCATGGTGCGAAAGTAGCATGTAAAAAGGAGTAGGTCCGACCCACGCCTTGGGAAGCATCATCAAACGTCCATGCCAAAAGCAAATAATGGCTGGCTGGTTATTCTTAACATGCTCCTCTAGGACTCTACGATTTACATACGTCCATCGGTTGCTATGATAGATGGTTTTAATGAAAAGAGCGCCGAGAAAGGCTATAAAGTTCTGTCCTGTGCCTGTTTTTATTATCTTTTTGATAAATTTGCCGATATTAAACATGATTAGCAACTACCCAAGTATATTGCTGTTAAGGGAAGAGCCTGGATTGCCGCGGCCACTGCGTGGCCTCGCAATGACGGCAGGGCGTATACTCTATCCGTCATTGCGAACGAAGTGAAGCAATCCAGGAGTCCTTCATCTTCACAGTGCTTGAGTATGACCTGGGCAGTTACCATAATTATACAGCAATAGGGTGGGTTGATTGGGCTTGCCATAGCCGTGCGTAAACACCATTCTGTTGCAACAGCTGCTGGTGGCTACCTTCCTCCACAATGCAACCATGATCAAGTACATAAATTGTGTCCGCTTCCACAACAGTTGATAGGCGATGGGCAACCATAACAGTTGTTCGTCCTTGCATGAGGACCTTGAGGGCCGCCTGAACTTGCCGCTCTGAGTCAGTATCCAATGCTGATGTGGCCTCATCCAGCAATAAAATCGGTGCATTTTTTAACATGGCGCGGGCAATAGCTAAGCGTTGGCGTTGCCCCCCAGAAAGCTTAACGCCATTTTCGCCAACGATTGTGTCGTACTTTTGTGGAAAACGCTGGATAAACTCATCAGCCGCTGCGGCACAGGATGCGGCAAGAATATCAGCTTCGTTTGCGCGTGCGTTACCATAGGCAATATTGTTGTGAATGGTATCATCAAAGAGGATAACCTCCTGGCTAACGAGGGCAATTTGGGAACGTAAGGTTTGAATAGTCACCGTCGTGATATCTATATCATCAATGCGAATCGTTCCCTCGCTAGAATCATAGAAGCGGGCGATAAGATTAATCAGTGTCGATTTACCGGCACCGCTGGGCCCTACCAGTGCTACGGTTTTTCCTGCCGGAATGGTGAGATTGATACCTTTTATGGCTTTACGACCGTTGGGATAAGCAAAGGTAACGTTATCAAAAACTAAGTGCTGCTTGATGGGGGCTATTTCACGTGCATCAATGGGATCTCTGATGGTTGGCACTGTATCAATAATACGGAAAACACGAGTTGCTGCGGCCAAGCCTTCTTGTAGGTTGGCATTCAAATTGCTGAGGCGTTTCAGTGGCTCATAGACTAGGAGAAGGGCAAGGATAAAAGAGAGAAACTCACCTGTGGTACGTGACTCATGCATTACCTGCCAGCCGCCATAACCAATGACGCCCATGATAGCAAAGCCACCAAGGCTTTCAATGATGGGATGGCTTGCGGAACGAATACGGGAAGATTTATAAATTAATGCAAAGAGGCGCTCAATGAGATCTCTAGCCTTTTGCGCTTCATACGCTTCCATACCATACGCCTTAACAACACGCATACCTTGGAAGACCTGGGAAAGCTGTGAGGTAAAGGTGCTCATCTCAGCTTGCGTGCTTCCAGCCACATGGCGCATGCGGCGGCCAATCTTAGCAATCGGTAGAATCGCTATGGGAAACACCAGAAAAGCAATGGACGCCAATACCCAGTCGCGATTGAACATCAGGCCAATCAAGAACACAGTGGTCACAGCATCCTTGCCAATCCCAACTAATGCAGTGGCAACAGCATTGCGCATTTGGTTGATATCGTTGGTGAAGTAGGAAATCAGATCCCCCGATGTTGTGCCGTGAAAAAATGCAAGATCGGCAGTCATTAAATGCTGGAAAAGGCGGTTTTGCACATCAGAGATGATACGCTGCCCGACATAGGTCATGGTGACGGCTTCACCATAGGATGCGGCCCCTTTCAGGAGAAATGCTAACAGAACTGCCCCACAGAAAGCAGCAAGCAGGGCGGGATTGCCTGAAGTAAAGACATCGTCGAAAACAGGCTTAAGTAAATAAGGAAGTGCTGTTGTTGCAGCAGCTGCTAGAACCATAAAAATAAGAGCAACACCAAACCGACAGCGATAGATTATGACATGTTCACGAATTAAACGCGTGGCTAACCCACGGGTCTCAGCATCAAAAAAAAGACGATAAATTGCTTTGCGCATTGCCTAAATAAAAACTAAAACTCACTATCTAGCCATCTCCCGCTTTAACGAGGTGTGACAAGATAGTTAATTACTACCGCGTTGAGATCATAATACCAAAAAAAACGGCAATACCTAGTATAATATTGATCTTAAAGAAACGTAGGCAGTCGGCATCATCATCCAGGTTGAGTTGGTATAATCGCCACAGCATAAAATTAATAACCCCAAGGATTAGCAAATAATAGTACATGCGCAGATTGGCGACTAATCCTGCGGCCATTAAACAAGAAAAACTTATCCAATAAAAAAGCAAAATGTTTTTCTTCAAATCTTGGGGCTCCCATGACAATGCAAGAGAATTCATGCCCAGCTCTTGGTCGTATTTTCGATCAGGAAATGCATAAATTGTGTCATAGGCAAGCGTCCAAAAAACCCCAGCAGTGTAAAGTAATAAGCAAGCGATAAGTGTTGTAAAACGAGGCTGGATGGTGGCCCAGGCAACTAAAACTCCGCTATTAAATGCTAGCCCTAGAACTACTTGAGGCCAACGCATAAACCGCTTACTGAAAGGATACGCAACGGCAAGGATTAGGGCCACAATGCTAAAGGTGCGACCCAATGGGGGGAGTTGCCACCAGATAGCTAATCCCAAAAGGCAAGCAATCGCAAAAACTAGCAAAGCTTGCGTGTGTGAAAGGGCTTTGGTAGCCAAAGGGCGCGACTGAGTTCGTTTAACATAAGGGTCGATATCGGCATCGGCCCAATCATTAAATGCACAGCCGGCACTGCGCATCACGATAGCACCCAGGCCGAACACAATGAACCATCCGATGGTTGCCATAAAACTTGCCTTGGCTAAGGCCACACCCCAATAGCAGGGTAATGCAAGAAACCCAACAGCAATGGGACGATCCAGGCGTACCAATTCAATGTAAGGCTGAAGAGTCGATCTATCTAGAATTGCCATAGGTCACCCCTACCTTAACCTTTTATGCGCAGATTATACATCATTCTGCGCTCAACAACACTCTATTCAACGGTTACAGATTTTGCAAGATTGCGTGGCTGATCAACGTCCGTTCCTTTAATGACAGCTACGTGATATGCAAGCAATTGCAATGGTATGCTGTAAAGAATGCTTGTTACCAGCGGACTTGGGGACTTTGGCAAAATCATGATCTCTCCTCCGCTCTCTACAACAGATGCGAATAAAGGAGCGCCAGGTTCATCTGTTAACACAAGCAAATTGCCGCCACGGGCTAAGATTTCTTGGATATTGGAAGCTGTTTTAGTACACCATTCATTTGTTGGGCACAAAACAATAACAGGAACCTGTGGGTCAACAAGCGCAATAGGTCCATGCTTTAACTCACCGGCAGGATAACCTTGAGCATGGATATAAGATACCTCTTTCAACTTTAAAGCACCTTCAAGAGCCAAAGGGTACATTGGCCCACGTCCTAAATACATAACATTTTGAGCTTTTTCGATTTTACGTGCCAGCTTCTTGATGGTTTGATCATGATCGAGAACATACTGCATCCACGTTGGTAAGCTTGTTAGTTCTGAAATGTTGGCTGCCAATTCCGTATCGTCTAAGAACCCCCTTTGGTGGGCGGCAGTTAGTGCCAAGCACCCCATTGTTAGTAATTGCGTTGTGAATCCCTTGGTAGAAGTCACGCTAATTTCAGGCCCAGCTAATGTGTGAATAGCATGTTGGGCGAGGCGTGCAATGGAGCTTTCAGGGACATTGACAATGGCCAGCGTAAGCTGTTCGTTCGCTTTTGCTAGTTGGAGAGCAGCCAGCGTATCAATAGTTTCGCCTGATTGCGAAATAAAAATACACAAACCATTGTCGCTCCATACCGGATCACGATAGCGAAACTCTGAAGCAATATCTACATCGACAGGAATACGTGCTAGTTTTTCAAACCAATATTTTGCAACCATTGCGGCATAGAAAGATGCGCCACAAGCAATGCTCGTGCATCGTTCAAGCGATTCCCAGGGGATATCTAAATCGGTCGTTAGCAATGGATCAATAAAACTTTGCAGCGTATCGGCGATAGCTGTTGGCTGCTCAAAGATTTCTTTCAACATATAGTGACGGTAAGGTCCCTTTGCTAATGACTCAGCTGTCAGTGCTATCTTTTTAATAGGCCGTATAACCGGCGCGCCTTTGCTTGAATAAATCTTAACATCTGTCAGTGTGACAACGGCATAGTCACCCTCTTCTAAATAGCAAATATCCTTGGTCCACAGAGCGAGGGCAAGCGCATCGGAGCCTATGCTTATTTCCCCTTGGCCATAACCAATAGCCAAAGGACTGCCACGACGCGCAACAATCATTAAGTCAGGGAAATCAACAAAAATAATCGCTAAAGCAAAAGCACCTTTAAGCTCTTTTAAGGTTGCCTCAACGCTTGGCAAGGGCTCAAGACCGGTGCTCATATGATCAGCAATAAGATGTGCGATAACCTCTGTATCGGTTTGACTTAGGAATTCGTGGCCCTTATCTATGAGCCTTTGTTTGATCCCTTGATAATTCTCGATAATACCATTGTGTACAATAGCAACACGCTCATTTATATGCGGGTGGGCATTGATTTCATTAGCGATGCCATGGGTAGCCCACCTAGTGTGACCAATGCCAATGTTGCCACTAATCGGTTCTTCAGCAATAAGCTTCTTTAGGTTGATTAATTTACCTTTAGCGCGCCGCCGTTCTAATCGGCCATCAGTAATGGTTGCGATACCCGCTGAATCATAGCCGCGGTATTCAAGACGTTGCAAGCCCTCAAGCAGACGGGATGCTACAGGGTTTGCGCTAATAATTCCAACAATTCCACACATTTATTTTTTCATCCTTAGTTGTTTTTCACGAAAGTTTTTGCTCCATTTCGGTTTGTTAAGCTGGGGTTCACGGGCAATAGCTAAAGCCTCTGCGGGGACGTGCCTGTCGATAACGCTCCCCGCAGCGATTATAACATCGTCTTCAATATGTACGGGTGCGATCAATGTTGTATGCGAGCCAACAAAAACTCGATCACCGATAATCGTCGTTGCCTTATTGAAACCATCATAATTGCAGTTAATGGTCCCAGCCCCAATATTGCTGTTCTCACCAATAACCATATCCCCAAGGTAGCTCAAATGTTTGGCTTTAGACCCGGCCGCCATAGTTGTATGTTTGACCTCAACGAAATTACCCACATTCGTTCGCTGCGCCAGTTTATTGCCGCCACGTAAATGTGCAAAAGGTCCTACCGTAGCATCTTCACCAATTTCAGAGTCTTCAATATGACAGAAAGAAAGGATATGGGAGTTCGCACGGATATGGACTCCAGGACCAAAGGTAACATAAGGTTCAATCGTGACGTTGGCTTCTAGTTTCGTATCGTGACAAAAGAAAACACTAGCTGGGTCGATCAAGATAACGCCCTGGTCTAACCAGTATCTCCGCCAGCGATTCTGTATGATACCAGCTGCTGCTGCTAACTCAGCTTGCGTATTGATACCACAGAATTCCTCCGCGTCGCCTTCAATCACATATATGGGAATGTCTTGTTTATGCGCCAGAGCAACACAGTCCGTAAGGTAGTATTCCTGTGCTTGGTTATTAGGTTGGAGCTGATGTATCAGCTGGCGAAGTACGTGCACGGGCCCTAGCAATGCTCCGCTATTACACAAAGAAGTCTGTTGTTCCTCAGGGCTAGCTTCCTTATCCTCAATGATCCGTTCGACTTGGCCCTGTTCGTTAATCAAGATGCGTCCGTACGAATGGGTACCTTTGGGGTGCATGCCCACAATGACAAGCGCAGGAGAGGGGAGCTTACGGTAATAATCCATAATCGTTTGCAGAGAGCTACTTTGAACTAATGGCGCATCGCCACATAAGACCAGAATATCACCATCCTGTTCAGGGATTGTTTCAAGTGCCGCGCGGACTGCATCGCCTGTGCCGTGGGGTTTCTCTTGAATTACCCATGAGTGGTCCATAAACTCACCTTGCTCAAGAGCAGGAGAGGCAACAACACAGCAACGCTTTGGGTTGAGGGCTTTAGCGGCTTGCAGAGAATAATGCAGAAGCGGACGTCCGCCCAATGGATGCATTACTTTCGGCAAGCGAGAGCACATGCGCGATCCTTGACCAGCAGCGAGAACAACAACCGTTAGCATCATCTTTATATCCTGGTGACAACCTTACCTATAAACAAGATAGCTGAATAGTGAGCAGGAATTCAGATAAAAATAATGACGAAAAGTTTCGCAGATCAAAAAGACTTGTAATTACTCAGAATATTTACAAAGACGTTTCGTTGCTATGCCATAAACGGCAAATATTAGTACGATGCGTCCATAATAAGAACCCCCACAAACCAGCCATGTAAAGGGCTGCGGCTGGCGAATAAAAGAACCATGCCCATAATGGTGCCGTTGCGAAAGCAATGAGGGCTGCGAGAGAGGAGGTTTTACTCAACACTGCGACAAGCAACCATAGGAGTGCGACGCCACTACCGACAATGGGAAACCCAGCCAATAATGCACCAAGGGATGTGGCAACGCCCTTGCCGCCGTTAAACTTTAACCATACAGGGAAAACGTGTCCTACAACCACTGCGGCTAATAAAAGCCGTGGGTCTGTTTCGGGAAATAAATAGAAAGGCAAAGCACCTTTCAAAACATCTCCTAGCAAAGTTAGAAATGCTAGGGTCTTGCCAAGATTACGATAAACATTGGTTGCGCCGATGTTGCCTGATCCTTGGGTGCGGATGTCCTTGCCACCAAAAACCAGGCTAAGGATATACCCAAATGGGATTGAGCCGATGGTATAGGTGATCAAAAGAGCGAATAACGGAAAATGTATCATAGATAGCATAATAATAGACTTTCTCTCGGGATATGGAGTTGTTGCGTTTTTACTAAATAATTTCCTTAAGCTAGTGCCATTAGTATATAGTTTACGTAAACTTCGTCAAGTTACAGAAAAGGTAAGTGAGGCAAAACTATGAGACTCCCAATCGGATATAGTGATTTCAAGCAAGTTATTGATGAAAAATTTGATTTCGTCGATAAGACTCTGTTGATCCCAGAAATCATCGATGGTCCTCAAGTTGTGCTCATCACAAGACCACGTCGGTTTGGGAAAACGCTTAACATGTTGATGTTGCGCTACTTCTTTGCCGAAACTGTGCGGGGGCAGTCCACAAAAGGTTTGTTTGATAATTTGAAGGTTATGCAAAGCGGCGAGGCAGTCCTGAAGCATCAAGGACAATATCCCGTCATTTTTCTAAGCTTCAAGGACATCAAAGCAAGTAGTTTTGAGGAGGTTTATCAGAAAATTTACGATACTATTACTGAGATGTATGGTGAATTCGCGTACCTACAAGATAGTCCTTCTCTCTCTAAGCAACAAAAAGATTTTTTCATAAGTGTTTTGGAACAAGAGGCCAGTCAGGCACAGCTGGAACGTTCCTTAAAAGTTCTCACCGACTACCTCTTTCAACATCATGGTGTGAAGCCCATTGTTTTGATTGACGAATACGATACACCGATCCAATCTGGCTTCTTCGGTGGGTATTACAATGAAGCTATTGGCTTCTTTCGCGGCTTCTTTGGGGTTGCTTTGAAAGATAACCTCTCACTATCTAAAGCCGTCATGACTGGAATCCTACGCGTCTCTCGCGAAAGCCTCTTTTCCGGTCTCAACAATATTAGTGCGCACTCCATTTTGCATTCCAAGTTCAGCTCGTTTTTTGGCTTTACCCAAGACGAGATCGATCAACTTCTCCTCAGGGCTGATCTCCAAGACAAAGCCTCTGACATTAAGCACTGGTACAATGGCTATCAGATTGGCGACAGCGTTTTGTACAACCCTTGGTCCATCGTGAACTGTATCCAAAACGAAGGGGCACTTCAACCATTTTGGACAAACACTAGCGATAATATACTCCTTAAAGATCTGTTGCGTAAGTCAAGTGCTGACTTTAAGGCAGAGTTTGAGACTCTGCTAGGTGGAACTCCAGTCGAACGAGTCGTTGATGAAAATTTCGTGTTCCCTGATCTAGAGGGCAATCGCGCATCGGCCCTTTGGAGCTTGATACTGATGACTGGATATTTGACGGTGCACGGTTGCGAATACACACATAACGGTCCGTTATGCAAACTGACTATCCCCAATCAAGAGATCAGAGATCTGTATCAGAGTACCATTGAGCAATGGCTTGCCAATGGTTACGGCCCAGAATGGTACAACAAGTTTATCAACCACTTGCTTAATGGCGAAATGGAAGATTTTACACAAGGGCTCCGTAAAATAATGGACCACACGGTGAGCTATCATGACATCGCCAGCGAGCCCGAGCCATTCTACCATGGGATGATGATCGGCCTCACTGCGAGCCTTGCCGATCACAGAGACTACGAGTTGCGCTCGAATCGCGAGTCCGGTCGTGGACGCTATGACTATTTGATCATCGCCCGCGACCCAGCGAAGCTCAGTATTTTGCTGGAGTTCAAGCAGGTCAAGAAAGGTGCAAGCGAAACCTTAGAACAGTCAGCGCAAGAGGCGTTAACGCAAATTGATACCCAAGGTTACGTTGGCGAGCTCAAGCAGCGTGGCCTTAGCAAAATCCTCAAACTCGGTATTGCCTTCAGCGGCAAACGCTTTGGATTAGTTCATGAAAGGGATATTTCGACTACTTGAACGTTGTTCTGGGTATTGAAACAAGCTGTGATGAAACAGCCGTAGCTATTGTTAATGACCAACGTCAGGTGCTGGCTCATTGTCTGCAAAGTCAGATTGCTGAGCACGAGCCCCACGGCGGCGTGGTCCCTGAAATTGCGGCCAGAGCGCATCTCCACTATCTGCCAAACATGATTACGCAAACTCTAGGCCAGGCGAATCTATCTTGGCAAGATATCACAGCAATCGCCGCAACAGCAGGTCCTGGGCTGATTGGTGGTATTTTAGTGGGGGCGATGACAGCCAAAGCAATTGCTGCTGCCTTGCAAAAGCCCTTCATTGCCGTTAATCACTTGGAGGGCCACGCGCTAACCGTGCGCTTAACCCACGCGATTGAATTTCCGTATCTTTTGTTGCTTGTGTCTGGTGGGCATACACAGTTCCTCATCGTCCGTGATGTGGGGCATTATGAGTTTTTAGGGGGAACTATCGATGATGCCGTGGGTGAGTCATTTGATAAAACTGCGCAGCTTTTAGGGTTAGAATACCCTGGTGGTCCTTTAATCGAAAAAATAGCACTTGCTGGCGATCCTAAACGCTTTCCTTTCCCGCGGCCGTTATTAGGCAAGGCCAGTTGTGATCTTTCCTTTTCGGGTCTAAAAACAGCTGTGCGGATACAGGTTGCCAAAATGCCGACGCTTGATGCTCAAGATAAAGCTGATGTTGCCGCCAGTTTCCAAGAGGCAATTGCCGATTGTCTCAATGATCGTGCTGCACGCGCGTTTGCCCTAGCTCTTGGCGTTAAGCAATTTGTTATGGCGGGTGGTGTTGCAGCCAACGCATATCTTCGTCAGCGGTTACAAAAGCTTTGCCAAGTACACGAGAAAGACTTTATCATTCCACCTGCG
>JBAWWF010000002.1:0-22744 GCA_037146895.1 Alphaproteobacteria bacterium
AGGTGGTCGTACCGTCGGTGCTGGTGTCGTTGCAAAAATATTAGTTTAACAGGCATCAGTATAATATATTGACGTTTGCGTTAAAGTGCGATATTAGAAACTAACCTGTGTATGTTCAGGAGAGGCTTGAGTTTCGCGAATTTCTTAAAGGAGTGTAGCTCAATTGGCTAGAGCGTCGGTCTCCAAAACCGAAGGTTGTGGGTTCGAGCCCCTCCACTCCTGCCAGTTGGGTTGTTAGTTAGGTGGGCAATGAAGACAGAAGATAAAAAGGGTACTTTGGGCAGAGCGGCTCAGTTCGTGGGTGAAGTGCGCACCGAAACCCGCAAGGTCACATGGCCTAGTCGTCGCGAGACCTTGATGACAACGCTGTTTGTCTTTGTTTTTGCGCTAATTGCGGCGATCTACTTCATGTTGGTTGATAATGTGATTTATCGCTTAATTCAGTTTGTTATTCATTTAGGACAATAAAAGTGCCAGTTTCTTCTATGGGTGTAAAAAAATGGTACGTTGTTAACGTCTATTCAGGGTTTGAAAAGAAAGTTTCTGAGTCTATACGAAGCCAGGCTGAAAAGAAAAACTTAGGTGATAGGTTTGGTGAAATCCTTGTTCCTTCTGAGGAAGTGATGGAGGTTCGCCGTGGCACTAAGACTCTAACAGAGAAAAATTATTTTCCAGGATACGTTCTGGTGCAGATGGAGCTAACTGATGAAGCCTGGCACTTAGTTCGTGATATTCCGAAAGTTTCGGGATTTTTGGGGGCTAAGGGTAAGCCGATTCCCATTAGCGAGGTGGAGGTTTCCCGTATCCTTAAGCAGGTTCAGGAATCCATCGAGCATCCACGGCATACGCTTAGCTTTGAGATTGGTGAGCAAGTGCGGGTTAGCGATGGTCCTTTCTCTTCCTTTAACGGAATTGTGGAGGATGTGGATAAGGATAGGACGCGTTTGAAGGTGTCGGTTATGATCTTTGGTCGACCAACGCCTGTAGAACTAGAGTTCACTCAAGTTGAGAAGTTGTGATTCTTGGGATGATGTTTAAGAAAGCGAGTCGTGTGGGAGGCCGTAAAATAGCCGTACCACTAACTCAGGTTACTATTGTGTTTGATATAAATAACTGAGGAATAGATAATGGCAAAGAAGATTGCTGGCTATATAAAGTTGCAGGTGCCGGCGGGTAAGGCTAACCCATCGCCACCGATCGGTCCGGCGTTGGGTCAACGCGGTTTGAATATTATGGAGTTTTGTAAAGCGTTTAATGCGCAGACGCAAAGCGTTGAACCAGGCACGCCGTTGCCGGTTTTAATAACTTGTTATGCTGATCGGACTTTTTCATTCGTAACAAAAACGCCACCGAATTCCTTTTTCTTGAAGAAGGCGGCTGGTGTAGCTAAAGGGTCGCAGACCCCAGGGCGTGGTACGGTTGGCAAGGTCACGATGGCGCAAGTTCGCGAGATCGCTGAGAAGAAGATGGTTGATCTTAATGCTCACGATATTGAAGCCGCTGCTAGAATGGTTATTGGTTCTGCCCGTTCTATGGGCCTTGAGATTGTGGAGTAAACGATGGCAAAGTTGGGAAAAAGACTAAAAAAGAGTTACGCTGCCGTTGATTGCAACAAGGTCTATTCATTGGACGAGGCGGTTAGCTTAATTAAGGCAGGTGCAACAGCAAAGTTCGATGAGACCATCGAACTTGCGGTCAACTTGAACGTTGATCCACGTAAGGCTGAACAGAACGTTCGTGGCGTTGTGCAGTTGCCTAATGGTACGGGCAAGGTCTATCGCGTGGCGGTTTTTGCTAAAGGCCCTAAGGCCGAAGAGGCGGAAAAAGCTGGTGCCGATATCGTGGGTGCGGAGGATCTGGTTGAAAAGATTCAAGCAGGTACGATTGATTTTAATCGTTGCATTGCGACTCCAGATATGATGGGATTGGTTGGACGTGTTGGTAAACTTCTTGGGCCGCGTGGTTTGATGCCGAATCCTAAATTAGGAACAGTGACTTTGGATGTTGCTGGGGCAATTAAGGCCGTTAAGGGCGGACAGGTTGAGTATCGCACGGAAAAGGCAGGGATTGTTCATTCGGGAATTGGCAAAGCTAGTTTTAGTGAAGCTGCCTTGAAGGAAAACGTTTTATTTTATATTGATACTCTACAGAAGGTCAAACCTACTGGAGTTAAGGGGCATTACATCAAGAAGATGTCTTTTAGCTCTACAATGGGAGCTTCTGTGAGATTTGATATAGACCTACAAGGCAAAGCCTAGTAGGTTCATACAAAGGGTAACTATTCAGATTATGAGGCAAATGCTAGCGAAATTGAGAACCGGAGCGGAGCGTATTCTTAACGTTACGCACCGGAAGCGCAGATGGAGCGTAGCAGTTGTCCATAGGCTGAATAGTTTTACATGAGAGATTTGCTGTTAAGCAAATAAGACTATCGCTTGAAAGAGCGATAGGGTGGGGCGACCCACCGGACTGTCCGAGACTGCTGGTCCTTGAGAGTGAGGATAAAGCTTAGGCTGCCGGCATAGACAGAGGGTGCTTAACAACTCCTTCTGGGACATGGAGAAACAGGGTTCAGAGGTCAGGAGCCAGGAAGAGAGTTGTACTCTGATTTCTGTCTCTTGGATGATGGTTTCTGTAAAACAACAAATGTGAAGGGAGAGGAAGATGGACCGTTCTCAGAAACAAGAGCTGGTCACTGAGATGCGCGAAAAGTTGCTCGGTGCAAAAGTTGTTGTCGTTGTGCAACAAAAAGGCCTGACGGTTGATGAAGTCACAGGCTTGCGTCGTTCTATGCGTGCAGCAGGGGCAGAGTTTAAGGTTTTGAAGAACACGCTTGCTCAAAGGGCTATTGAGGGAACTGATTTAGCGGGGATTGAATCCTTTCTAATTGGTCCTACGGCCATTGCCTTTTCGCAGGATCCTGTTGGTGCTTCTAAGGTTGCGGTAAACTTTGCTGATAAAAATAATAAACTTACGATTATTGGGGGATATCTTGATGGTCGTGTTTTGACATCACTTGATCTCAAAGCTTTGGCAAAATTACCCTCTTTGGATGAATTACGCGCCAAATTATTAGGACTCCTAATGGCTCCAGCAACGCGCATTGCAACGTATACTCGCGAACCAGCAGCTGGCTTGGCGCGCGTTATTGGTGCTTATGCGAGGAGCCAATCGTAATCGTGTTCATATCAGATAAAAATTCTAGATTAATTTGCGCGAGCCAAATGCTAGTGAGCTGTAGCGGAGTGTATGCCTTTATACATGAGCAACGGGGAACGACGCAGATGGCCGTGAAAATTAATCTGAGTTCAAATAGTTAATGTCAGAAGGAGTTATTGTAATGGCTACAAATCTAGAAAAAATCGTTGATGAGCTATCTAAGCTTACAATCTTAGAAGCTGCTGAGCTTACAAAGTTACTAGAGGACAAGTGGGGCGTTAGCGCTGCTGCGCCTGTTGCTGCTGCGGCAGCTTCAGGAGGTGCGGTTGCTGAAGTTGAAGTTAAGACAGAATTTGATGTCATCTTAACCGAAGCTGGTCCTAACAAGATCAATGCAATTAAGGAAGTCCGTGCGATTACAGGTCTTGGCCTGAAAGAAGCTAAGGACCTTGTCGAGGCAGCACCAAAAGCTGTTAAGACAGGTATCAATAAGGAAGAAGCTGACAAGATCAAAAAGATTCTTGAAGATGCCGGTTCCAAAGTTGAAATTAAGTAATAGACATACAGGAATCAGGGTCCAGGGGTCAGGAATCAAGAGACAGGTAAGAAGAGTTCTTACTTACTCCTTGGTTCCTGATTGTTGGTTCCTGGCTCCTGGATTGCTGCGGGTTTGTTGAGTCAAAACAAAAGGTAATTATTCAGAGTGGTAACTATTCAGGTTATGGACAACTCTTCGAGACGGCACTTCGTATTTCCTCAAAGCGAACGGAAAAATCTGAATCCCGTTCGGCCTGAGGAGGGGTTTGCGAAGTGCCTCGTCTCGAAGAGTTGTCCATAACCTGAATAGTTAAAACAAAAGAGGAAGTAGGACTATGGTTAGGACGTTTACCGGTCGCAAGCGTTTTCGTAAGAATTTTGGGCAGATCACTGAAGTGGCGCCAATGCCTAATCTTATCGAATTACAAAAACGCTCTTATGATACTTTTTTGCAAAAAGATGTCGCGCATGAAAAGCGAGAAGACATAGGGTTGCATGAGGTTTTTCGTGGTCATTTCCCTATTAAGGATTTTTCAGGTCGCGCTCAGCTTGAATACTTTCGCTATGATTTTGATGAGCCTAAATATGACGAAGAGGAATGCCGCCAACGCGGTCTAACTTTCGCTGCTCCCCTTAAGGTAACGTTCCGACTGGTTGTGTGGGATGTTGATGAGGATACGGGAACTCGTTCGATCCGTGACATCAAAGAGCAAGATGTTTATATGGGGGACATGCCCCTTATGACGGACGGTGGGACTTTTATCATTAATGGCATTGAGCGGGTTATTGTTTCGCAAATGCATCGGAGCCCTGGTGTATTCTTTGACCATGATAAAGGTAAAACGCATTCGTCTGGAAAATATCTCTTTGCTGCACGTGTGGTTCCTTACCGTGGTTCTTGGTTGGACTTTGAGTTTGACCCCAAAGACTTAATGTTTGTGCGTATTGATCGTCGTCGTAAGTTGCCAATCTCTACATTTTTGATGGCATTGTATAGTGATCAGACAGAAAAATTGCTGAAAGAGGCTGAGATATCAGGAAAACCTTTGCCAGCTTCGATGATTACGGGAATGTCTCGGGAAGAAATCCTGACGACTTTTTACAATGTGGTTTCTTATGAGAAACACAAAAAAGGATGGCATACTCCTTACACCGAAGAGCATTGGAGAGGCAAGAAGGTTATCTCCGACTTAATTGATGCGGATACTGGTAAGGTTGTTGTTGAAGCAGGGGCCAAGATTACGCCGCGTATGGCTAAAAAGCTGGCTAACGAGGGTTTAAAAACTGTCTTGATGAATCTGGAAGATCTAGTTGGCGAGTTTATTGCTAACGAGTATATCAATGAAGAGACAGGTGAGATTTACTTAGAGGCGGGCGATGAGATTACTTCCGATGCGATTAAGCTTATTGAATCTTTAGAGTTGAAGAAGATTAGCATTCTCGACATTGACCATGTGAATGTTGGGCCTTATTTGCGTAACACCCTCATGGCGGATCGTAATTTTAGCCGTGAAGAATCTTTGATTGATGTTTATCGGGTTCTTCGTCCTGGTGAGCCACCTACGGTAGAAGGCGCAGAAAGCCTTTATAAGGGTTTGTTCTTTGATCCTGAACGCTATGACTTATCGGCGGTCGGTCGAGTGAAAATGAATGCGCGCTTAGGCATTGAAGCACCTGATAGTGTTCGAGTTTTACGTAAAGAAGATGTGATTGCGATCATTAAAGTTCTTTTGGAACTTAAGGATGGGCGTGGTGAGATTGATGACATTGACAACCTTGGGAACCGCCGTGTTCGTTCGGTTGGTGAGCTGCTAGAAAACCAATATCGCGTTGGGTTGCTTCGTATGGAACGGGCGATTCGTGAGCGTATGAGCTCTGTAGATATTGATACAGTCATGCCGCATGATTTGATTAATGCTAAGCCGGCCTCGGCAACAGTGCGTGAGTTTTTTGGTTCATCGCAATTGTCGCAATTTATGGACCAAACGAATCCTCTTTCAGAAATTACCCACAAGCGTCGTTTGTCAGCTTTGGGGCCTGGTGGTTTATCGCGGGATCGTGCGGGCTTCGAGGTTCGAGACGTTCACCCTACTCACTATGGTCGTATTTGTCCGATTGAAACACCTGAAGGGCCGAATATTGGTTTGATTAACTCGCTAGCGACCTATGCTCGGGTTAACAAATATGGTTTTATCGAAAGTCCTTATCGTAAAGTTGTTGATGGTAAGATAACGGGCGAAGTTGTTTATTTGAGTGCTGCGGAAGAGACGCGTCATATTATTGCTCAGGCCCACACTAACATTGGTCCCAAGGGTGAAATCAAGGATGACTTTGTTAGCTGTCGACGCGTTGGTGAATTTGCTATTTTGCCACGTGAGGAAGTGACATTAGTTGACGTTTCTCCTAAACAGCTCGTTTCGGTTGCTGCGTCTTTAATTCCTTTTCTGGAAAATGATGACGCTAACCGTGCCTTGATGGGATCAAACATGCAACGCCAAGCGGTGCCATTGCTATGTCCTGAAGCTCCGCTTGTCGGTACTGGCATGGAGCACATTGTGGCCCGTGACTCGGGCTCTTCTGTGCTAGCTAAGCGAGATGGCGTTGTGGACCAGGTTGATGGCCGCCGTATAGTTATTCGCGTTACCGAGAAAAAGGGTGAGGATTGACCTGGTTCTAGTGTTGATATCTACAACTTAATGAAATATCAGCGTTCCAACATGAGCACCTGTATTAATCAGCGGGCTCTTGTCAAGAAAGGCGATATTATTAAGCGTGGTGATATCGTTGCCGATGGACCGGCTACGGAGCTTGGTGAGCTTGCTTTAGGGCAAAATGTCTTGGTTTCCTTTATGTCCTGGCATGGATATAACTTTGAAGACTCCATCATTATTTCGGAGCGTATTGTTCGTGACGATATTTTTTCCTCGATTCATATTGAGGAATTCGAGGTCATGGCGCGCGATACCAAGCTTGGTAATGAGGAAATTACTCGGGATATTCCAAACGTTGGTGAAGAAGCACTGCGTAATTTGGATGAAACTGGGATCATTTATGTGGGGGCTGATGTTCGTCCTGGCGATGTTTTGATTGGTAAGGTTACGCCAAAAGGCGAGGCGCCGATGACGCCGGAGGAGAAGCTTTTGCGCGCTATCTTTGGTGAAAAAGCCTCTGATGTTCGTGATAGTTCATTGAGAGTTCCGCCTGGCATTAGCGGTACTATCGTTGATGTGCGGGTCTTCTCGCGACGTGGTGTGGATAAAGATGAGCGCGCGCTAACTATTGAGCGGCAAGAAATTGAGCGTCTGGCAAAAGACAGAGATGCTGAAAGAGGCATTCTCGAAAGAAGTTTTTATCAGATGCTTTCTGAAAAGCTATTAGGGCAAAAAATTGTTAGCGGCCCTGCGGGAGCGAAAAAGGGTAACAAAGTTACCCAAGAGTTGCTTGATGAATTGACGAAGGGTCAATGGCGACAGATTGCGATTTCTGATGATGCGATTATGTTGGATGTTGAAGCAATGAAGCGGCAACTAGACGAGGCGGTCGCGAAGCTACAGGGGCGTTTCGAGAATAAAGTTGATAAATTGCGTCGTGGTGATGAGTTGCCAGCGGGCGTTTTGAAGATGGTCAAGGTGTTTATTGCGGTGAAGCGCAAATTGCAACCAGGTGACAAGATGGCAGGCCGTCATGGTAACAAGGGTGTGGTCTCGCGGGTTGTTCCGGTTGAGGATATGCCTTATCTTGCTGACGGCACGTCTGTTGATATCATCCTGAATCCTCTGGGGTTACCATCGCGTATGAACGTTGGACAAATATTAGAGACGCATATGGGTGCGGGTGCGGCTGGTCTGGGGCATCAAGTTGATGCATTACTTCAGCAATATCACCAGCAAAAAAAGTCTGTTAACGAGATCCGTAAACACCTGAAGACGATTTACACAGCAGAGATTGACGCACAAGATGTTGACGCCCTTGAGGATGATCAAATCTTAGAGATGGCGCAAAATCTGGCAAAAGGCGTGCCTATTGCAACGCCAGTTTTCGACGGTGCTAGCGAAAAAGATATTATTGATACCCTGAAGAAAGCTGGTCTTGATGGTTCGGGACAGGAAACACTTTATGATGGTTTTTCTGGTGAGGCTTTTGAGCGCAAAGTGACAGTGGGCTACATCTATATGATGAAACTCCATCACTTGGTTGATGATAAAATCCATGCTAGATCGATTGGTCCTTATAGCCTTGTGACGCAACAACCTTTAGGTGGTAAGGCACAATTCGGCGGTCAACGCTTTGGTGAAATGGAAGTTTGGGCTTTGGAAGCCTATGGCGCAGCCTTTACGCTTCAGGAAATGTTGACAGTCAAATCAGATGATGTCATTGGACGTACGAAAGTTTATGAGGCCATTGTTCGCGGTGATGACAATATGGAAGCAGGTATACCTGAGTCCTTCAATGTCTTAGTGAAAGAATTGCGGTCACTAGGCTTAAATGTGAATTTTGAACAAGCAGATTATTAATAAGGCGGAGTCCGGTATGAGTAAAGAGCTACAAAGGTTTTTCGGGCAGGTTGAGATTGCGCCAGGATTTGATGCTATTCGCATTGCGGTGGCGAGTCCTGAGCAGATTCGTTCTTGGTCATACGGTGAAGTTAAAAAGCCGGAGACCATTAATTATCGTACTTTTAAGCCTGAGCGCGACGGTCTTTTCTGCGCGCGTATTTTTGGACCTGTAAAGGACTACGAGTGTCTGTGCGGCAAATACAAGCGCATGAAGTATCGTGGCGTTGTTTGTGAAAAGTGCGGAGTTGAAGTCACATTGAGCAAGGTTCGCCGGGATCGCATGGGGCATATTGAACTTGCCTCGCCGGTTGCTCACATTTGGTTTACCAAATCACTGCCAAGTCGGGTTGGTTTGTTGCTTGATCTTACTCTCAAGGACATTGATCGGATTTTATATTTTGAAAGCTACGTTGTCACCGATCCTGGGGTGACTCCACTGAAGCTTCATCAATTGCTTGCGGAAGAAGAATACCTAAAAGCACAAGATGATTATGGCGAGGAAGCCTTTACGGCTCATATCGGTGCTGAGGCTTTGAAGTTAATGCTTTTACGCATTAAGCCTGAGGTAGAGAGCGTTGGTTTACGCGAAGAATTAAGAGAAGCTGTTTCCGAAATCCGTCGCAAGAAGATTATCAAGCGGTTGAAGCTTATGGAAGCTTTCTTGGAGTCAAAGACAAAGCCTGAATATCTAGTGTTAGACGTTATCCCCGTCATTCCACCGGAATTACGGCCGCTTGTGCCTTTGGATGGCGGGCGTTTTGCAACCAGTGATCTTAACGACCTTTATCGGCGCGTGATCAATCGTAATAATCGTTTGCGTCGTTTAATCGAACTTAGAGCACCTGATATTATTGTCCGTAATGAAAAGCGGATGTTGCAGGAATCTGTGGACGCTTTGTTTGATAACGGGCGTCGTGGTCGAGCCATTTCTGGGGTTAACAAACGGCCGTTGAAGTCGCTGGCTGATATGCTGAAGGGCAAGCAAGGGCGTTTCCGGCAAAACCTGTTGGGCAAACGCGTCGATTATTCAGGTCGTTCGGTAATTGTTGTGGGGCCGGAGCTTAAGCTTCACCAATGTGGTTTGCCCAAAAAGATGGCGTTAGAGCTCTTCAAACCGTTTGTTTATGCCAGGTTAGAGAAGTATGGTCTAGCAACAACCCTCAAAGCGGCTAAGCGTCTGGTTGAGAAAGAGCGTCCTGAGGTTTGGGACGTTTTGGAAGAGGTTATTCGCGAGCATCCAGTGATGCTGAACCGCGCGCCGACGTTGCACCGTTTGGGTATTCAGGCTTTTGAGCCTATCCTCATTGAAGGTAAGGCGATTCAGTTGCATCCTCTCGTATGTACAGCATTTAACGCTGACTTTGATGGCGACCAAATGGCTGTACACATACCGCTAGCTTTGGAAGCTCAGCTCGAAGCCAGAGTTCTTATGATGTCAACGAATAACATCCTAAGCCCAGCTAACGGCCGTCCTATTATTGTGCCGTCTAAGGACATTGTTCTGGGGCTTTATTATTTGAGCTTAGTGCGTGAGGGTATGCCTGGTGAGGGTATGTGTTTTGGCAATCTTAATGAGATTGAGCATGCGCTCGCAGAAAAGATAGTTCACTTACATTCCAAGATCAAAGCGCGCATTTTGGTAGCAAAAGAAGATGGTAGCAAGCAGTTAGAACGGGTGGATACAACCCCTGGACGGATGCTGGTTGCTCAGTTTTTACCGCAGTCTCCAAAGCTACCATTTAAGATGATCAACCAAGAATTAACATCTAAGGAAATTTCTAACCTGGTTGATGCGATTTATCGTCACGCTGGCCAGAAGGATACGGTGGTCTTTGTTGATAAAATGATGGCACTTGGTTTTAAATACGCTACGCATAGTGCAATCTCATTCGGCAAAGATGATCTCATTATCCCGCCAGAAAAAGGTCAATTGATTGCCTACACCAAAAATCAAGTTGGTGAGTATGAGCAGCAGTACCTTGATGGTTTGATCACTCAAGGTGAAAAGTATAACAAGGTTATTGATGCTTGGGGGCAATGTACGGATCAAGTCGCGGCTGCCATGATGAAGGCTATGGCCAAGACAGAGCCTGGCGAAGGACCAAATTCTGTTTATATGATGGCGCATTCTGGTGCGCGTGGTTCGGCTGCGCAGATGAAGCAGTTAGCAGGAATGCGTGGTCTTATGGCAAAACCATCAGGCTATATTATTGAAACACCGATTATTTCTAACTTTAAAGAAGGCTTAAACGTTCTTGAGTACTTTAGCTCGACCCACGGTGCGCGCAAAGGATTGTCTGATACCGCGCTGCGTACAGCTAACTCAGGATATCTGACGCGTCGTCTTGTGGACGTTGCGCAAGATTGCATTATTAATGAGCAGGATTGTGGCACCGTTAACGGTTTGACTTTACAAGTTGCTCAAGCAGCAGGTACTAGCGATACGGGTGTTTCGTTTGCTGAACGTGCAGTTGGCCGCTGTGCTGCTGTTGATATTGTTGCGCCAAAAACAGGGAAAGTACTGATTGCGGCTGGTGAGTTAATTAACGAAGATGACATTGATGTTATTGACCAAGCTGCGGTTGATACTATTCTGATCCGCTCCGTTTTAACTTGTGATTCAACAGAGGGTATTTGCGTAAAGTGTTATGGACGTGACTTGGCGCGCGGCATACTTGTCAACACTGCTGAAGCGGTTGGTATTATAGCGGCGCAGTCCATTGGTGAGCCAGGAACACAGTTGACAATGCGTACGTTCCACATTGGCGGTGCGGCTACTAGAGGTGCTGAGCAATCCAGTATTGAAGCTTATTTTGATGCAAAAGTATCGATTCGCAACAAGAATATTGCAACGAACAGCAGTGGTCAGCGGATTGTTTTGGGGCGTAATAGCGAAATCGTTTTGACGGATGAGCAGGGCAGAGAAAGAGCTCGTCATCGCTTGCCTTACGGTTCTCTACTTTTGGTTAACGAGAATGATCAAGTCAAGCAGTCGCAAAAGTTGGCTGAATGGGATCCTTACACTTTGCCGATTGTCAGTGAGAGCGATGGTACCGCCCACTACGTTGACCTGGTTGAGGGGGTTTCTGTGCGTGAGATTGTTGATGAATCTACGGGGTTGTCAAACCACGTTGTTGTCGACTGGAAGCAACAATCGCGAGGTGCGGAATTGCGACCTATGATCTCCCTGCGCGACAATAAGGGTAATCCGATTATTCTCTCCAATGGTGTAGAGGCGCGTTATTTCTTATCTATGGACGCCATCTTGTCGGTTGAAAATAATGCGGTCATCAAGGCCGGTGATATTATAGCGCGTGTGCCGCGCGAAACCTCAAAAAGCCGTGACATCACGGGAGGTTTGCCGCGTGTTTCTGAACTATTCGAGGGAAGACGCCCTAAGGACGCTGCTATTATTGCAGAATTTGATGGGCGTGTTGAGTACGGCAAAGACTATAAAGCAAAGCGTCGTATCTATCTTGTTCCTCTTGAAGATGGTGAGCCTATTGAATACCTCATTCCGAAGGGACGGCATATTACTGTCCAAGAAGGTGATGTCATCAAGCGCGGTGACCTGTTGGTCGATGGTAATTTGGTGCCGCATGATATCTTGCGCGTTATGGGGGTAGAAGATTTAGCTACCTTCTTGCTCAATGAAATTCAGCAAGTCTATCGCTTGCAGGGTGTCCGTATCAATGATAAGCATATCGAGGTTATCGTTCGGCAAATGCTGCAAAAGTATGAGGTTATTGATCCAGGCGAAACAATGTTCATCAACGGTGAGCATGTTGCCAGAGCTGAGTTTGAAGAAACCAACCGCGAAGCCGAGGCACAAGGGTTCAGGCCGGCTAAAGCCATTGCGGTATTGCAAGGCATTACCAAAGCATCGTTGCAGACTAAATCCTTCATCTCTGCGGCATCTTTCCAGGAAACAACACGTGTGTTAACGGAAGCTGCTATTGGTGGCAAGAAAGACGATCTGGTTGGCTTAAAAGAGAACGTTATTGTGGGAAGATTGATTCCAGCAGGTACGGGCAAGTTTGTTAGTCATTTACGTCGATTGGCGGCTTTGCGTGATCATGATTTTTTGGCGACACCGAAGCAGAAGCCAGAAATCAGAAGCCAGGAGTCAGAAATCAGTGCTTAATACGATAGTATCGGAATTATGCTTCGTGGATGTTGAAAAAACATTTGACTTGGGGGCGGATAATCAATTACCATTCGACAAGTCAGGTGTGCGGGCGGTGCTCGTGTGTCATAATTTTAAGTGTGTATATTTAAGGGAAAAAGGTCAGGCTCATGCCTACAATTAACCAACTGATTAGAAAGCCACGTGTACCAAGAGAGAGCCGTAATAAGGCTCCAGCACTGGAGCAGTGCCCGCAAAAGCGCGGTGTTTGCACGAGGGTGTTTACAACGACACCTAAGAAACCAAACTCTGCTTTGCGTAAGGTTGCACGTATACGGCTAACAAACGGCTATGAAGTAACAGGGTATATCCCTGGTGAAGGTCATAACCTACAAGAACACTCTGTTGTCATGATTCGTGGCGGACGTGTAAAGGACTTACCAGGTGTGCGCTATCACATCATTCGTGGAACGCTTGATACGCAAGGTGTTAAAAACCGTAAACAGAGTCGTTCTAAGTACGGCGCTAAGAGACCAAAGTAAATTTTAAGGAAAGATTGAGAAATGTCGCGACGTCGCGCTGCTGAGAAACGAGACATATTACCAGATGCTAAGTTTGGTGACCTTGTTTTGGCAAAATTTATTAACTGTCTTATGTTTCAGGGTAAGAAATCTGCGGCCGAGCAGATCGTCTACGGGGCTTTGGATAAAATCCATGGCCGTGGTGGACAGAACGGTCTAGAGTCCTTTCGTCTTGCAGTAAGCAATACAAAACCTGCTTTGGAGGTTCGCTCCAGGCGCGTTGGTGGTGCGACCTATCAGGTTCCGACCGATGTGCGGGTGGAACGGTCTCAAGCGTTGGCCATACGTTGGCTTATATCGGCTTCGCGTAAACGATCAGAAAAGACAATGATTGATAGATTGTCTGCTGAGTTGCTGGATGCCGCGAATGGTCGTGGCTCCGCTATTAAAAAGCGTGAAGATACGCATAAGATGGCAGAAGCTAACCGCGCCTTCGCGCATTATCGTTGGTAGGACAAGCAGATGGCTCGCACTACTCTCATTGAACGTTACCGTAATATTGGCATTATGGCGCATATTGATGCGGGTAAGACAACGACTACGGAGCGCATACTTTATTATACTGGACGTTCTTATAAAATTGGTGAGGTTCATGAGGGCACAGCCGTCATGGACTGGATGGAGCAGGAGCAGGAGAGGGGCATCACTATCACCTCTGCGGCGACAACCTGTTTCTGGGGTGATTACCGGATCAATATTATTGATACACCAGGGCACGTAGATTTCACCATTGAGGTGGAGCGGAGTTTGCGTGTTCTCGATGGCGCGGTGACGGTTTTTGATGGCGTTGCTGGGGTTGAGCCGCAGTCTGAAACCGTATGGCGTCAAGCAGATAAATATCACGTTCCGCGCATTTGCTTTATTAACAAGATGGATCGTACTGGGGCTAACTTCAGCCGTTGTGTTGATATGATTGTTGACCGTTTGGGTGCAAGGCCTTTGGTGATTCAGCTTCCTATAGGTGTTGAGAGTGATTTCCTAGGGGTTGTTGATCTTGTGCAGATGAAGGCGATTGTTTGGGAAGATGAGTCTTTGGGGGCGAAATTTAACGTCGTCGATATTCCTGCGAACATGAAAGATGAGGCTACTAAATATCATGCACAGCTAGTCGAAATGGCTGTTGAGCTTGATGATGAAGCTCTCGAAAAATATTTGGCGGGCGAAGAGCCTTCGGTGGAGACACTTAAGCGTTGTATACGTAAGGGTGCTATTAATGGCAAGTTTGTTCCTATTTTATGCGGTAGTGCATTTAAAAACAAAGGTGTACAGCCTTTGCTTGATGCCGTTATCGATTATTTGCCTTCGCCAGTTGATATTGGTGAGATTAAGGGCACTAAGGTTGATGATGAAGAGCATGCCCTGACGCGTAAGCCTGAGGATAGTGAGCCGCTTTCGGCTCTTGCATTCAAAATTATGACTGATCCTTTTGTGGGCACGCTGACGTTTGCGCGTATTTATTCTGGAAAACTTGATTCAGGATCGTATATCTATAATTCGACAAAAGATGAGCGCGAGCGTGTTGGGCGTATGCTTCTGATGCATGCTAATACACGTGAGGATATCAAAGAGGCTTATGCTGGTGATATCATTGCCTTGTGCGGGTTAAAGAATACAACAACGGGCGATACTCTTTGTGATCCGAGTAAGCCTGTGATTCTGGAGCGTATGGAGTTCCCTGAGCCAGTTATTGAGGTTGCAGTTGAACCGAAAACCAAGGCCGACCAGGAAAAAATGGGGGTTGCTTTGGCGCGCCTCGCTTCTGAGGACCCTTCTTTCCGTGTGACGTCTGATCCTGAGTCAGGGCAGACCGTCATTAAAGGAATGGGTGAGCTACATCTTGAAATTCTTGTTGACCGCATGCGTCGTGAATTTAAAGTTGAGGCTAATGTTGGTGCCCCGCAGGTGGCTTATCGTGAAACCATTACGAAAGCTAATGAGATTGACTATATTCACAAGAAGCAAAGCGGTGGTGCTGGGCAATTTGCACGCATTAAGCTGCGCTTTGAGCCATTAAAGCCAGGCGAAGGTTTTGTCTTTGAAAACGTTGTCGTTGGTGGTAATGTTCCTAAGGAATATATACCTGGTGTTGTTAAGGGCTTGAATTCGGCAATGGGTACTGGTACGGTTGCTGGATACCCGATGATTGATTTCAAAGCGACTCTGCTTGATGGTGCTTATCACGATGTTGACTCATCAACGTTGGCCTTTGAAATTGCCGCTCGTTCGGCATTTCGTGAGGGCATAGTAAAATGTGCTCCAAAACTTCTTGAACCGATTATGAAGGTTGAAGTTGTGACTCCAGAGGAGTATATGGGAGATATCATCGGTGATTTGAATAGTCGCCGCGGTCAAGTGACGGGGATGGACCAACGGGGCAATGCGCGGGTTATTATGGCGATGGTTCCGTTGGCGACAATGTTCGGCTACGTGAATGAGTTGCGTTCCAAGTCTCAGGGGCGCGCGCAGTTTTCGATGCAGTTTAACC
The DNA here is from genome assembly GCA_037146895.1 of Alphaproteobacteria bacterium. Taxonomy (GTDB): domain Bacteria; phylum Pseudomonadota; class Alphaproteobacteria; order Paracaedibacterales; family JBAWWF01; genus JBAWWF01. The sequence continues at coordinate 15,445 of JBAWWF010000002.1, forward strand.
ACTACGAGCAAGTGCCACAGCATGTATCGGATGAGATTAAGGCGAAAAATACGTAATTAAAAATTATTAGGGTTCTTTGGGTAAGGTGAGGTTGACATGACGAAGGCAAAGTTTGAGCGGAACAAGCCGCATTGTAATATTGGGACTGTAGGTCACGTTGACCATGGTAAGACGTCGTTAACAGCGGCGATTACGAAGGTATTGGCGGAGACGGGTCAAGCGAAGTACACGGCGTATGATCAGATTGATAAAGCGCCGGAGGAACGGGCTCGCGGTATAACGATTTCGACGGCCCACGTTGAGTATGAGACGAACACTCGTCACTATGCTCACGTTGACTGTCCTGGTCACGCTGACTATGTGAAGAACATGATCACTGGTGCTGCGCAGATGGATGGCGGTATATTGGTTGTTTCGGCAGCTGATGGTCCGATGCCTCAGACACGGGAGCACATTTTGTTGGCTCGCCAAGTTGGAGTTCCTGCCCTTGTAGTGTTCATGAACAAGTGCGACATGGTTGATGATCCCGAGTTGTTGGATTTGGTTGAGCTGGAGATTCGGGAGCTTCTGAGTCAATATCAGTTCCCTGGAGATACGATACCCATTATCCGTGGGTCAGCTTTATGTGCATTGGAAGATCGTAATCCCGAGTTGGGCCGCGAGGCGGTTATTAAGCTGATGGCAGCGGTTGATGAGTATATTCCTCAACCTGAGCGAGCACGGAACCTTCCATTTTTGATGCCGGTTGAGGACGTGTTCTCGATTTCTGGACGCGGAACGGTTGTGACTGGTCGCGTGGAGCGCGGTGTTATTAAGGTTGGTGAGGAAGCGGAGATTATCGGTTTAAAGCCAACGGTTAAGACGGTTGTGACAGGCGTTGAGATGTTCCGTAAGTTGCTGGATCAAGGAGAAGCTGGTGATAACATTGGTGCTCTTTTGCGTGGGACGAAGCGAGAGGATGTTGAGCGCGGCCAGGTATTGGCTGCACCAGGCTCGATAACTCCGCACACGAAATTCACTGCGGAGGCGTATATATTGACAGCGGCAGAGGGCGGTCGTCACACGCCATTTTTCACGAAATATCGTCCTCAGTTTTACTTTCGGACGACGGACGTGACAGGAACGGTAACATTGCCTGAGGGCATAGAGATGGTGATGCCTGGTGATAACGTTAGCGTGGAGATTGAGTTGATTGCACCTATTGCAATGGATGAAGGTTTGCGCTTTGCTATCCGCGAAGGTGGTCGTACCGTCGGTGCTGGTGTCGTTGCAAAAATATTAGTTTAACAGGCAGAAGACAGAAAACAGAAAATAGGGTAGCTGAGAGACAATGGAAAACCAAATCATACGGATCAGATTAAAGGCTTATGATCATCGTCTTCTCGATCAATCAGTGCGAGAGATTGTGCATACTGCAAAGAGGACAGGTGCAGAAGTGCGTGGTCCGATTCCTTTGCCGACGCGGCTTCAACGATATACAGTGAACCGTTCTCCGCATATTGATAAGAAGTCACGTGAGCAATTTGAAATACGCACACATAAGCGCTTGATTGATATTGTTAATTGGCTGCCCCAAACTGTTGATGCACTCATGAAGCTAGATCTGGCATCCGGCGTTGACGTAGAAATTAAGCTTTAAATTATGAAGGGTAACATTCAGATTATGAGGAAAATGCTAGCAAAATCGAGAACCGTAGCGGAGCGTATTCTTAACGTTACGCACCGGAAGCGCAGATTGAGCGTAGCAGTTGCCCATAGGCTGAATAGTTACTGGCTTTAGAGGATTGGTAATGAGAACCGGGATAATCGCTGAAAAAATTGGGATGACGAGGGTGTTTAACACTGATGGGCGACAAGTGTCCATTACTTTACTTAAGGTGTCGCCAAATGTAGTGTTGGAATCGTTTAGCCAGGAAACGCGTGGCTATACGGCACTTAAGTTAGGTTCGATAGAGGCTACGAAAGTCCAACGTTTGACAAAGCCTATAAGGGGATATTTTTCTAAGCAGAATATTGATCCGAAACTTGTTATTCGTGAATTTCGTGTAGACTCTGCGTCATTGTTAGAACCAGGAACAGAAATTAATGCTGATCATTTTCAAGCAGGACAATATATCGATGTTAGCGGCTTTACTATTGGTAAGGGGTTCGCTGGTGTTATAAAACGCCATAGATTCGGTGGGTTGCGGGCGTCTCATGGTGTGTCGGTATCGCACCGTTCACACGGTTCAACGGGTAACCGCCAGGATCCAGGTAAAGTCTTTAAAAACAAAAAGATGGCTGGTCACATGGGTGATCGCCAGCGGACACAGCAAAATTTAACAGTGCACTCTATTGATTCTGAGAATGGTTTGTTATACGTTAGTGGTTCGGTCCCAGGTGCTAAGGGTGCGATTATTTTGGTTCGTGACGCTGTTAAAAAGAATCAAGGAACAAAAGCCTAATGCCTGGAAAAGCAGAAAAGCAAGCAATGGAAAAGCGAAAAATGGAAACGGATGTAGTTAATACCCAGCTGAAAAAGGTCTCCAGCATTGAGCTTAATGCTGAGATTTTTGGACTGGAGCCACGTCAGGATATTTTATCACGTGTGGTCCAGTGGCAGCTAGCTAAGCGTCAAGCTGGTACACATAGTGTTAAAGAACGCGGCGACGTTCGTGGTAGTACTAAGAAGATAGTCCGCCAAAAGGGTAGCGGTGGTGCTCGTCATGGTTCAAAGCGTGGTGCGCAGTTCCGCGGTGGTGGTATTATTTTTGGTCCGGTTGTGCGCTCTCATGCATATGATTTGCCAAAAAAGGTTAGGAAACTAGGGCTAAAGATGGCTTTGTCCGCAAAGTTTATGGCTCAAGAGATCATTGTTGTTGATAGTCTTGCGGACATTGAGCCCAAGCTTAAATCATTGCAGCTGATGACTAATCAGATAGGCAACGTGACTATTCTTTTGATGGATGTGGCGAAGTCAGAAAATATTTTGCACGCTTCATCTAATTTGCGTGGTGTTGATGTGCTTCCTACAGCGGGTGCTAACGTGTATGACATCTTGCGCAAGGGGAAATTGGTACTAACAGTGCCAGCAGTAAAAGCATTAGAGGAAAGATTGATATGAGTATGCAAAAGCAGCTACCTTATGCTCTGTTTGACCTGATTCAAAAGCCTTTGGTTACAGAAAAGGGATCGGGTGCGGCTGCGCACAACCAGGTTTTCTTTCTGGTACGTCCCGAGGCAACAAAGCCAGCAATCAAGCAAGCAGTTGAGCATGTATTTAATGTCAAGGTTAAGGCAGTTAATACTTTGGTGACAAAAGGTAAGAAAAAACGCTTTCGCGGGCGTTTTGGGCAGCAGTCTGATTTTAAGAAAGCCATGGTGACTCTCGTCGAGGGGCACCATATTGACTTGTCGTCTGGGGTATAAAGAAAATGGCATTAAAACATTATAAACCGGTAACTTCTTCGCAGCGTCAGCTGGTCAACATTGATCGGTCAGAGCTTTGGCCAGGGAAACCATGGAAAAGCCTTACCGAAGGTAAGAAGTCATCGGGTGGTCGCAACCATCATGGTCGCGTTACAGTGTGGAATCGTGGTGGTGGGCACAAGCAAAGCTATCGACTTGTTGATTTCAAACGCAAAAAGTACTCTGTAGCGGCCCAGGTGGAGCGTATTGAATATGATCCCAACCGCAGTGCTTTTATTGCGCTGATTCGTTATGAGGATGGCGAGCACTCCTATATTTTGGCGCCACAAAAACTGGCGGTGGGAGATCAGGTTATCTCTGATTCAAAGGCTGATATTAAGCCTGGGAATGCCCTGCAACTACGCAATATGCCGGTTGGAACCATTATTCATAATATTGAAACAAAGATCGGTAAGGGTGGACAATTGGCCCGTGCAGCGGGTACTTATGCGCAGCTAGCCGGACGTGATGGTGCTTATGCTATTATTAAATTAACTTCAGGCGAACTTCGCTTGATTCCTGGTGAGTGTTATGCTAGCGTTGGGGCTGTATCGAATGCTGATCACCAAAATCGCAAATATGCGAAGGCGGGTCGTTCACGTTGGTTGGGTCAACGCCCCTGTGTACGTGGTGTGGCTATGAACCCGATCGATCACCCTCATGGTGGTGGTGAAGGAAAGACATCGGGCGGACGCCATCCTGTTACTCCTTGGGGTAAGGGAACAAAGGGCAATAAAACCCGTAAGAACAAACGTACAACGAGATTAATTATTAGACGCAAGAAAAGTGGAGTAAGATAGTGCCTCGCTCAGTATGGAAAGGCCCGTTTTTTGATCGGTATCTGTTGAAGAAAGTCGAAACGACTCTCTCTTCAGGTCGTAAGGATGTTATTAAGACGTGGTCGCGTCGTTCAACCATTATACCGCAGTTTGTGAGTATGACGTTTGGTGTTCACAATGGCAGAAAGTTTATTCCAGTATATGTTACTGAGAATATGGTCGGCCATAAGTTAGGGGAGTTTTCGCCAACGCGAACTTTCCATGGACACGCAGGCAATAAAAAGGCGAAAAGAGGTTAAGATGTCCGAAGAAGTTCAGATTGTTAAAGCTGTGTTGCGAAATGTGCGGGTTAGTCCGCGCAAGCTTAATTTGCAAGCGCAATTGATCAGAGGCAAAACAGCAGCGAAGGCTTTGGAAATATTGGCCTTTGCGCGTCAGCGAGTTTCTAATGATGTGCATAAAACGCTTTATTCAGCGGTTTCAAATGCTGAAAACAATCACGGTCTTGATGTTGATCGCCTTGTTGTACATGAGGCCCATGTAGGCCAGAGTTTTTCGATGCGGCGACATAGTCCTCGGGCTAAAGGTCGCGCTGGGGCAATTAAGAAGTATTTTAGTCACTTAACAATTACAGTGCGTGAGAGCGAGGTTTAGTTCCGATGGGACAAAAAGTAAATCCAATTGGGCTGCGATTAGGGGTTAATAAGACGTGGGACTCCCGTTGGTATGCCGATAAACATTATGCATTACACTTGCATCAGGACTTTAAAATACGTGATTTTATAACAAAGTCTTATGTGCAGGCGGGGATTGCAAAGGTTATTATTGAGCGGCCGGCCAAGAAAGCAGTTTTGAGTATTCATACTGCACGTCCTGGGATGTTGATTGGTAAGAAGGGTGCTGATATTGAAAAGCTTAAGCTTAAGCTTGCAGAGATAACTAAAAGTGAAGTTGTCATCAATATTGTCGAGATTCGCAAGCCTGAGCTTGATGCTCACTTGGTTGCAGAAAATATTGCGCAACAGATTGAGCGTCGCGTTTCTTTTCGCCGTGCGATGAAGCGGGCTATGCAGTCAGCAATGAAACTAGGGGCCTTGGGGATACGAGTTAATTGCTCGGGTCGTTTGGGTGGTGCAGAAATTGCTAGGATGGAGTGGTATCGTGAGGGGCAAGTGCCTCTTCACACATTAAGGTCTGATATAGACTATGGTGTTGGAGTTGCTAAAACAACATACGGTACCTGTGGTATTAAAGTATGGATTTATAAGGGCTTGTTGCTTGAGAATCAAACGACAGCAGAAGCGCGTACCCCTGAACAGGGCAGCAATCGGTAATTGTGGGAATAGGCTATGTTAGCGCCAAAGAAAACAAAGTTTAGAAAAGCTTTTAAAGGAAAAATCCACGGTAATGCGAAAGCAGGGACTAGCGTTACCTATGGAACTTATGGTATGAAAGCACTGGAGCCTACGCGTATCACTGCGAGGCAGATTGAAGCAGCGCGGCGTGCTATAACGCGTCATATGAAACGCATAGGACGGGTGTGGATTCGTATTTTCCCCGACGTTCCTGTGTCGCAGACACCTGCCGAGGTTCGTAAGGGAAGTGGAAAAGGAAACCCAGAGTTTTGGGTTTGCCGAGTTAAGCCAGGACGTATTTTGTTTGAGCTTGATGGTGTGAGCCCTGAGGTTGCAGAAGAGGCATTTGCGTTAGCGTCAGCAAAGCTGCCGATTGCAACAAAGTTTGTGAAACGAATTGTATAAGAGATTATTGGTATAAAAGAGTATATGGCCGTGGCAAAACAAAAGGTAGTAACACCAAAAAAAGCGTTGGTTTCAGTTTCTGAAATTTATGAAGCGCTTTACAGCACGAAAAAGGAATTGTTTGCCTTGAGATTGCAGCAAGCTACATCTCAATTGCGACAAACACATCTCTTGCGGGTTAAGAAGCGTGAGTGTGCACGTCTGCTTTCTCAATTGCGGCAAATTAGACCAGAAGGGATAAAGGTGTAGCGCATGCCACGCAGGGTTTTACAAGGAACAATCGTAAGTAATAAGGCCGATAAGACAGTTATCGTGCGTGTTGAGAGTAATATTATTCATCCGGTTTATAAGAAATATATTCGCCGATCGAAGAGGTATGCCGCTCATGATCCAGAAAATAAATGTGAGATGGGTGCTCAAGTAAAAATCATAGAGTGCCGTCCCCTGTCAAAGACAAAGACTTGGCAGGTTGTTTTCGATTTAGCAACGAACGGATAGTACAATGATTCAGATGCAAACAAGGCTTGATGTTGCCGACAACTCTGGGGCCCGTGAGGTTCAGTGTATAAAGGTGTTGGGTGGCTCAAAACGTCGATACGCTTCCGTGGGAGATGTTATTGTCGTCTCTATAAAAGACGCCATGCCAAGAGGTAAAGTAAAAAAAGGTGACGTCCACAGAGCTGTTATCGTTCGTACAAAGCAGGCGCTGCGCCGCATTGATGGCAGTGAGATTTCTTTCGATGGTAATGCTGCGGTTTTGATTAACAAGCAGAATGAGCCTATCGGAACACGTATATTTGGTCCTGTGACGCGTGAATTGCGCGGTGCTGGGTTTATGAAGATTATTTCTTTGGCTCCTGAGGTGTTATGATGACGCAAATAAAGTGTAAAATTCGCAAAGGCGATACGATAGTTGTTACCACGGGGAAAGACAAGGGAAAGACGGGCGAGGTCTTACGTGTGCTCTTGACGGAGTCGCGCGTCTTGGTTAAGGGCGTTAATATTGTTAAACGACATGTTAAGCCTAGCGCAACGAGCGCAGGTGGTATTGTCGAACAGGAAAAAACGGTTCATGTTTCCAATGTGGCCTTCTATGATGCTGGGCAGGCGACACGTCTTGGTTACAAAATTGATAAAGCCGGTAAGAAAGAGCGGTTTGCAAAAAAAACGGGTCAGGTAGTATAGTGAAGGCGCATGATTTTACATCTATAGCTGCGTCGTTCATCGGTGCTCATGTGTGTTTAGATACACCATGCTCCGGTTTACTAGCATCTGCCTCGCGCAAAATATGTGGAATTGGTATATAGGAATCTT
>JBAWWF010000003.1:0-17347 GCA_037146895.1 Alphaproteobacteria bacterium
CGTGCCGCAAAAGCTGCATAAATCAACGCCACAGCCACACCTGCAAAAACTACTAAAAACGACCCCATCGACCCCATATTCATCCTCTACAATACAACTTCAAAATTATTACTCGATCTATAGCATACTCTGTTTCATAACACTACCTTGCTGTTAAATTTATAGCGATTTCCGCTGAAGATTGATTGGTTTTTTGTAACCTTATCCCACCCTTCGAGCCCTTCGAGACGGAAGGTTCCGCTCCGTCTCGAAGGGTGAAACCAATAAACTGTGAAAAAAAATATTTTGGATACATTATTAATAGCAGTGTTTTGAGCCCTATCTGGGAATTGCTGTAAGTCTTGCGTCTTTAAGCGACTGGCTCTGTGCCGCTCTCCAATGTCTTAAGTTCACTCAACAAACGCCAATAATGCTCAGCATGCTGATAGCAATACTCCGCAGCGATACGGTCGCTCATCGTCATGGACTCGTCGGCCATTGTAATATATTTTTCATAATACTGTTGCGCAGCAGCTTTACCGATCTTTGAAGAATCAGAGCGCGAATCTTTATTGTTAGGCGTCTTGGGAGACTTCCTCCCGTTATTGCGCGAGCTATTAAACATTGGACCGTATACCATGTAATGACCACTTCTTTATATTTAAGAATCAATGCAAATTATAACAAAACATCTCATAAATGCAACCATTTTTTTCGTATAAAACGTAACTCCCCCAGGTTTTCATCCTCGGGTCAATCCCGAGGACAGGTCCGAGAATGACAGCGGTGGAGTGTGGACAACCTGGGGAGCTATCTGCTAAATGAAAAACCCAGAGTCCGTGGCGAGGATTGACATAAGTCTCTAAAAACAATCATTATCATAAGAGAAAAGCTAACCCAGAAAGGAGGAAGGGATGATTGCAAAGCTAACGGGACAAGTTGATAGTTTTGATACTGACGCAGTGATTCTGGATGTTGGTGGAGTTGGTTACCATGTGTATGTGGCGACGCGGACCCTTGCTCGCCTTGAGACAATATCGGGGGTTGTTTCATTGCTCATTGAACCCCTCATCCGCCAAGATCAAATCTCTCTGTATGGTTTTATAGACCACACAGAACGGCAATGGTTTCGCCTCCTCCTGACGATTCAGGGTGTAGGCGCACGAGTTGCTCTGGCTCTCCTCTCTACACTAACCCCAGAGGCCCTAGCAGCTGCGATTGCTCAACAAGATCGGGTTGCAGTTTGTCGCGCGGATGGCGTGGGCCCAAAGCTCGCTAACCGCATTCTGTCAGAGCTTAAAGATAAAGTCAGCACTTGGGCTGCTTTTGCGGCGGTTCCTTTACAAGTTAACGCAGAGGAAAAAAGTAGCTTTTCTGAGGCTCTTTCAGCACTTATTAACCTTGGATATAATCGCGCACAAGCCTCACAAGCCTTAACAGATGCTCATAAACATAGTGCTTCAGAAGATACAGCTGTGTTGATTCGCCAGGCCTTACAGTATCTTTCGCCGTTAAAAATCCATGGTTGAACCACGCCTAGTCTTACCAGAAGCGCAAGCCAATGATGTTTTGGAACCCGCCCTACGCCCATCGAGCTTAGACGATTTTACGGGGCAACAGGGACTAAAGGCGAACCTGAGTGTTTTCTTGGAGGCCGCGCGCACACGCGGAGAAGCGTTGGACCATGTGCTGCTTCACGGACCGCCTGGCCTTGGGAAAACAACATTAGCGCAAATCATTGCCCAGGAGTTAGGCACTGGCTTTCGGACAACGTCTGGTCCAATTATTGTGCGGGCGGGTGATTTGGCGGCTCTCTTAACCAACCTGCAACCTCGGGATGTTTTATTTATTGATGAGATTCATCGCCTCAATCCCGTTGTTGAGGAAATTCTTTATCCGGCGATGGAAGATTTTAAACTTGATCTGATGATTGGGGAGGGGCCCGCAGCGCGCTCTATCCGCATCGATCTGCCGCCATTTACCTTAGTGGGAGCCACGACGCGCTCTGGTTTGCTGACCCAGCCTCTGCGAGAGCGTTTTGGGATTCCCTTGCGACTGCAATTTTATACGGTCTTAGAGCTCCAGCAGATCATTACCCGCCAAGCTGAGCTCTTGGGATATCGCATTAGTCGTGAGGGAGCCGAAGAGATCGCTAAGCGCGCCCGCGGAACACCACGTATTGCTGGACGCTTGCTGCGACGCATCAGGGATTTTGCAACCGTAGCTGGGGAAGACATTATATCTTTGCCCATGGCGGACAATGCGCTTAACCAATTGGATGTCGATGGGGCTGGATTGGATGCGCAGGACCGACGCTACTTAAGTTTCCTAGCTGAGGCTTATAATGGAGGGCCGGCGGGCATTGAAACGCTAGCAGCAGCCCTTGGCGAACAAAAGGATACGCTTGAGGATGTAATCGAGCCTTATCTGTTGCAACAAGGCTTTATCCAGAAAACACCGCGTGGGCGGCTACTAACACGGCAATCGTGGGAGCACCTTGGTCTTGTGGCCTCAGTGGCTTAGGCTAGTTTCTTTTTGCTATCAGCTTGAGGTTGCGAAATGTCGCCCAGGACAACTATTGCGCCTTTAAAATGTTGCTCAAGGTTATGTTTCAAATCTTTATAAAGTGGCGTCTTCAAATCTTCGTTTGTAATAAAACTTTGCTTAACGCAGACCGTATCATTAATTTCTGTTGTCTCACCATTATATACACATGATCTTTTGATAGAAAACCAAGGGGTATTAATCTCATAGTTTAGGTTTTCTATATTTGGGACACGTATTTTAATAATAGTCTTATTCTTAACAGTGCAAGGTGTTCCAATGAATAACTCTGATACTTGATCCGGTGCAGTATTAATGATGCTGTCAGCCCACATTGACTTAATTCTTATACCAGGCCCTAGGTTAGTTTTTATAACACGATTGTCTTGATCATATTTATATCTAAGAGTAAGGTCCTCCACGATTCTTGCAGTTAGATCTGGCAGAACCATCTCTTTTTTGTTTTGTTCTTCCAGGTGCGTGCCACTTAGGGCATAAAACACCAAGTCTTTAATTTGCTGTTCTGAAATATAAGAAGCAAGCCCAGTAAATTCTATGGCTTCTTCTCCTACTAGAGTAACTACACCAGATTCACTAACTGTATTGCCATTTATTTCTAACTCGCCTGTATACGTAAATCCTGCGTGTTCTGGGTTTATACTAGCAACCTTTTCATAGCTCGGTTTATCTGGGCTTAAAATTAAAGTCATTTTATTGGCGATATCAGGGAATATTCCTTGTGCCATACTTGTTCTGTTCGTTGGATCAATCCAATACACAGCTCCTTGCTTGCCAGTCACTTTCAAGAAAGCGTGATTAAAATCTCCTATATCAGGCAATCCCCCTAATAGCGACAACTCAGTTGCGCCTCGCAGAACTATGGCGTTGTGCACTTCATAACCTAACTCTTTTAATATTGCCGCTGTGCTTATAGAAAAATCCTTACAATCGCCTACTTGTGAGCTGGCTATTTCTTTTAAATCTCTTGGAAAGAAGCGTCCTGCGACAGATCGCCAGTCTCCCATGTATTGAATTTTTTCATTCAATAGTGAAGTAACGGTGTTAATCTGCTCAATTTCTGTTTTTTTACTTTTGGCACTTGTTAAAATTTCTTCAAAGATTGCTGGCAAAGCCTGCTTGAGAACCCTTACATATCCCTTTGCTAATATAGTGGCCAATTCTTCCCAGTTATTTATGCTAGAAATTGAAACCCAGGTACCATGCTTAGGATCCAGTGTTGCTGTTCCAGGTTCATTGATAACTGCCTTGCAAATTGGCTTACTCAGATCAATTGTTAGGGAATGAAAGTTATCTTCTGTATCTTTTGTGATTTTTAAAATACCTTCCTGGTCATTTACCTTAATATGTAGAGGCAACTTTGATTGCAGTTTAATGTGGCAATTACTCAAGTACTCACCCCTTCCATAATAAAATTTTTTACTAAAAAAATTATCAAGGATGGGTTTGGTTTCTTTTTTTATATATTTTAAATATATTGTGGCTCCGATTTCAGCATGCGGAAACGATAATAAAATTTGGCGTTGTTGGTCAAATCCATGAGGAGCACTAGCTAAAGGCTGGTCTTCGATCATTTTTTTGCTAAGCTTATATTCCTTTCCTTGGTAAATAGTTTTGGCCTCAACTATAGTAACTTTTGAGCTGTCTCCGTTATAAAATAAAGTGTAATTCGCAACACAAGCGCGCCCACCTTCTTTTAATATTTTTTTTCTTACTTCGATAGTGCTTGTGCTTGTGCCATTTGCGTTAACTTTGATGTCTTCATTGCGAAACTCAACTTCAATAGGCATATCACTATGGGTAGCCCATCTAGCATTTGCAGCATTGTCAATCAACAACACAAATAAAAACAATTTTATAAATAAAAACTTATACAACACAAGGCTACCTCTAGTCTTAATCTGACTACCCCTCATAATGCACTTACGATAAAACATGTCAATTCCTTAAAACAAAAAATGCTTCCTGCGGAGAATAAGTGCTATAATCTCCGCATAACGTGCGGAGATTAGTATGTATATTTACGAATCAGCTGATTGGCCTAACTTCACCTGGAACGAGTCTCAGCTCGCGGCCAGGCTTATTGCCAATCGGTTTGCTCAGGGGCGTCTTATTGGTAGAATGGAAGCTCTGGGTTTTGAGCTGCGCGATGAGGCAGTCCTTGAAACTCTCGCAATCGACATTATCAAATCCAGTGAAATTGAGGGAGAGTTCTTGAATCGTGAGCAGGTGCGCTCTTCCCTGGCACACCGCTTGGGAATGGATATAGGGTCTCTACTGCCAGTTGACCGACATATTGAAGGCATTGTTGAGATGATTCTAGATGCGACACAAAACTATGCAGCACCTCTTTCGCAGGAACGTCTCTATGGATGGCATGCTGCCCTTTTCCCGACAGGCTATAGCGGGCTTTTCCCAATTAAAACCGGTGCATGGCGTGACGGGCCAATGAATATCGTCTCGGGGCCATATGGTAGGGAGCGTATCCATTACCAAGCACCATCGGCGGCCAGCGTTCCTCAAGAAATGACTACCTTTTTGGATTGGTTTAATAACGAAAATACTATCGACCCCATTATTAAAGCAGGGGTTGCTCATCTCTGGTTTGTCACCATTCATCCCTTTGACGATGGTAATGGACGTATCGGGCGCGCCATAGCCGATATGGCGTTAGCTCGGTCGGAGCAGACATCGCAACGGTTTTACAGTCTCTCTAGGCAAATACAATTGGATAGAACAGAATATTATAAGCAATTGGAGAGTACGCAGCACGATAATGTAGATATCACTAGCTGGCTTTATTGGTTCTTGGGTGTCCAAAACGATGCGATTAATTTGGCGCAAGATACGCTGGAAGAGGTGTTATTCAATGCTCGGTTCTGGGAAAATCATAAGACGGTTGATATTAATGAACGCCAGCGCAAAATTATCAATAAACTCCTGGATGGTTTCGACGGTAAATTAACGTCTTCCAAATGGGCAAAGGTTTGCAAGTGTTCCCAAGATACCGCGAATCGCGATATTAACGATCTCGTTAATAAAGGTATTCTCAAACAGAATGAGCTAGGCGGAAGAAGCACAAGCTATGCTTTAATGTAATGGTGTAGAGAAGGAGGCAAGCACCTCGTTATGCAAAAAGGGCACCTTTGTAAATTGTTCCTGCAAAACACGATCAACGTCTGCCATCGTGATGTTGGTGGCTCCTAGGTCATGCAAAGACGTCACTCCATAATCTTTTAATCCACACGGCACAATACCCTGATAGTGATCTAGCTTAGGGAACACATTCAGCGCGATGCCGTGCGAGCTGACCCATTGCTGTAGCCGCACACCAATTGCAGCAATCTTCTTGTCTTGGCCCCCATGGGAAACCCAGATGCCAATACGCCCATCTCGCCGTTCGCCTTGAATGGCAAACTCCGCCAACGTGTTGATGATCCATTGTTCCAAAGCTGTAACATACCGCCTGATGTCGCGCTCTCGCCTGATCAAATCCAACATCAGATAGGCGACTCTCTGGCCAGGCCCATGATATGTATACTGTCCGCCACGATTACTTGCAAAAACAGGTAAATTGTCGCTATTCTGCAAGAGATCACTGCTTTTAGCACTCGATCCTTTTGTGTAAAGAGGAGGGTGCTCAAGCAGCCACACACATTCGAGTTGTCGGCCTTGCTGTACTGCCCTCACACGTTCCGCCATTGTGTTAATGGCTGCCATATATGGGACAAGGTTTTTTGAGACTATCCATTCCATGCTAGAAAAGTACCGCATACTGCTTTAAGGTTTCTATATGAATTTGAAAAAATCTTCTGTTTTTGTTGACTTTGCGGTTCATTTACTACTATCCATAGCTGGGCTAATTGGTCCGATCATTCTTTTTATGGAAGCAACGCCGCCTTTTAATTTAACAGCTATCACAGGTCTTGCCTTTGTCATAATCTTTTATGTTTGGCTAACGTGGTACTACCGATCTAGAGTGCAGAAGAACAAAGAAACCACACAATTGCTTAGGTCTCTTTTAGTACATCTTGGAACTTACAATGAGATTATTCTTATAGCACCCAATAAGAAAACCCTCTGGACAACGCATCCCAATACCTATCCTAACCTCAATGAATTTATGCGCAAATTTTTTGCTAGGGTTTCTCCAACACCTGCGGCAAGTGAACTAAGGCACTTAATCGATCACGCTTTGGCTGGGTCTGTTGTTCTTGAAAGCCTTGAAGGAAATACGAGCAAAAAACCTCAAAAACTCTTGGTTCGTATTATTCCTTGTGAAACGACCCAAGAAATTGAAGGGATCATTATTACCATCACGGACATGACATCCTACCTTGAAGGATACGATCATCTAAAAAAGGATTATCAGCGTTTGGTGCAATTCCTTGATCAAGCACCTATCGCCCTGGTTTATACAGATAAACAAGACCTTATCATTGGCGTTAACGAAACGCTTTGCTGCTGGCTTAAGCTGCCCAGAGAACAGATTATTGGTTCCAACTTCCGTGACCTTATTGAAGAAACAGATGTCGCTAACGTTGCCGATATGCATAGCAAAAACGCCACTGTTAGGGTTTACATTAATAAACATCAAGAATCAAAAACAAGAAGCTATATTTTAACGAGATTAAGTTTAGCTGAGGATTCCTCTCTTTATGAAACGCAATCGGACTATGCTCACGCCCCCATTCCAACTGCGATAGTAACCATTGAGGGGAAAATCTTAGACTGGAATCCAGCTTTTCTGAGCATGCTTGAGGGGCAAACATCTTTAGAGCCAGGACAAGACTTAAGTAATCTTTTACATCCAGCTGTGCGGTCAGAAGTACAAACAAAACTCCGACGTACCACAGAAGTTACACAGATGGTTACACCGTTTGAGATTCGTTTTAATGGCGATCTTTTACATACGATGACCTATATAAGCTCTGTGCCTACAAAAAAGAAAAGCGAAGTGCCGCAACTCATGATGCAATTTATTGATATTTCAGAACAGAAGCGGTTAGAGGGGCAATTTATTCAATCACAAAAAATGCAGGCCGTTGGGCAATTAGCTGGCGGTATTGCCCATGACTTCAACAATTTATTGACGGCTATGATTGGTTATTGTGATTTATTGTTGCAGCGTTATATGCCTAATGATCCTTCTTATGCAGATGTGATGCAAATTCAACAAAACGCCTCGCGTGCAGCTAATTTAGTGCGCCAACTTCTGGCTTTTTCCCGCCAACAAACATTGCAGCCTAAGGTGATTAACATTACGGACACGCTATCAGAGCTTTCTGTTTTGTTGCGCCGGCTTATTGGCACTGGCATTGAGCTCAAGCTCCATCATGAACGGGATTTGTGGCTGGTTAAGGTCGATCAAGGACAGCTGGAACAAGTCATCACGAATATGGCGGTCAATGCCAGGGATGCTATGTGTCACAGCGGAACCTTAATTATTCGCACAAGCAATGTGACGATTTCTCACCCCCAGCGGGCTGGAAACGAACTCCTGGCACAGGGGGATTATATCATGATCGAGGTCTCTGATACTGGTAGTGGTATTGCTCCTGAGGACATTGAACATATTTTTGAACCATTTTTCTCGACAAAAGAAGTAGGCAGTGGCACAGGTCTTGGATTATCAACAGCCTACGGTATCGTCAAACAAACAGGAGGCATTATTACTGTTGAGAGCGAAGTCAATTCACAAACAACCTTTAAGATTTACTTGCCACGTTTCGATGGTGAAGAAGTTGCCATTGGTCACGGAAAAGAAGTCCTAACTGGCGATTTGACAGGCCATGGGACTCTTATGTTTGTGGAAGATGAGGATGCTGTGCGGATGTTTAGTGCTCGCGCTTTGCGGGAAAAGGGATATCAGATTATCGAGGCCAACGGTGGCGAAAAGGCTCTCGAATTCCTTAAGCAAGGTCAAAAAATTGACTTGCTGATTACGGACGTTGTGATGCCTAAAATGGATGGGCCAACGCTAAGTAAGAAAGTTACTGACTTCCTACCCCATGTTCAAACCATCTTCATATCAGGTTACACAGAAGACACTTTCCGCAGTAGTATTGATAAAAATACCCGCATTCATTTCTTGCAAAAGCCCTTTACACTTAAGGAACTTGCTACAAAAGTGAAAGAAGTGCTTAAGGAAAGAACCCCTTGATTTTGCTGGTGCTGATAAAATCCAGGCCAGGACCTATCACGTGCGGAAAACCCAGCTGCTTTGGCAATTATAACCAGCAGTGCTAAGCGGTAATCGTTTCGGATTGACCCCAGATAGACTATTTTTCACACGGGTAAACTTCTCAAAATTAACCTGCTTGTTTTAAGGATTGCAGTATCCGCAATCGCCAGGATCAGCCTTCACTTGTCCATGGGAGGGGAGAACCTTCTCTTTATGGATGCATTTTGTGCAACCAAAAATTTCTTTTTTAACAACATCTGTTGGGTTATCGCACCATTCGCAAGGCAAGCCATTTTCTCTATCAACCTTTCCCCAGCCAGGAGTCGCACAACGTGGACATAGTGAAAGCAAGCGCCTTGCAAGCCTTGCGCCAAGTTTTTCTATATTTTTCATGCGCGTAGGGTTGAGGTGGGCACGCATATCTGTTTGTATGTATGCTTTTTTCTCAGGGGAAGCTTTTAGTGCTTCTCGAAAAGCACTTTCCAAGTCACTTTTTGTCTGAAGCCCTTTAAAAATTACTCCTTTCTTTTCTCTCGCGCAAGATCGAAGAATCAAAGCATGTGAGGGGAAAAGGGCTTTATCCGCAAAACTTAGCAATTCTTCATAGGAGGCAACCTCCGTCATTTGATAATTTGTTTCGGCAAAGACATCAGCTACGTAGAGATGAAAATCTCGAGCTTTATCAATAAAGTATAAAATCTCTGTGTTAGCCGCCATAAAAGGTATCCAAGGGTGGGGGCCAAAACTTCCCTCGCTTGCCACAGCATATTGGGCTGCCCCATTTTGCAAAGCCCACTCACATTTTTTCTGAGCACATTCCAGGGCCGTTCCCTCTCGTTTAATTTCACCAGAAAAAGTCCCTAGGAGATCTGTATCGACGACATATTCAAGAATTCCTGCTTGGAGAACTTTATCAAAGACTGGGGCAAGGGCATTGGACTTTTGGTGTTTTGTTGGCAGAATGATGCAGCATCCAAAGTAAGGAGAAGCGGCTTTTAGTAATACTTCGTCCATTTTAAGTCTCTTTGAAGATAATAAGTTTTCCCTTCGGTCGGATCTATGCAAAGCATATGAACCCATCCGTTGCTAAATAATCTTTGCAGGATCTCTTGTTTAGAAATGATTCGATCAATGAACAAAGGAGGCGCATAGACGATCGTCATCAACCTTAAAGGTTCGTGATATGGTTCATGATCTGTTTTAAACACAGACTGTAAGGGGAGGCCATGCATCAAATCACTTGCATTCCCCTGCATGATGCCAATTTTGCCCGTAATGTTTTGGGTGAGTTTGCTGCCTGAACCAAACGCCACATTGTCCAAAGTGGAGAAAAGATATTGAGTATTGATCCATTGGGCAACGATCATAGGGGCTGTTAAAATTGTTGTCAGAGACGTTCCGTCCTCATCTTGTTTCCAATCATAGGAGTGGAGAAACGTTCGCCCCTCAAGATTGCTATTTTGTGTTTGGATTCGCGGCCCAACGATAAAAGCAGCGTTGCGTGCCAAGCCCCACTCAGGCCTAACCTGCGCCCAATCATGTGCCCGTAAAGACGTTTGTTGAGCAGCTGCACCCGGTTGATGTCTTATCGCCATTTCTTGGGCGCGCCACTGACTATTCATCTCTCGCGCTTTTTCTAAATCTACTTTCAACAAAGCAACATCTTTAAGGATTTTTTCAGGAGCTTCATAATCATAAATCTCAACCGTATCTGTTGTGGTATCATGTTTTGCGCCCAAAAAGTGTGTTGTTTCAGGAATAACAATATTTTTATCCTTCAGAAAATCACGAATTCTTTTATCGTTAAGAATGCTTGCAAGAATACGCGCATTGGGGCCCCCTTGATGACCTCCACAAGCCCCACAGTCCAAAGCAGTTGCATACGCATTGTTTTGGGTCGTGCTTCCATGGCCACAAAAAACAACGAGAGGCGCAAAATGATCTGTCAACCCCATCATCCTGAGGGCACTTTCCGCATACTGACATTGCGCTTCAAACGGGATTGATTCAATGTTCGCAATGACGGGTAAATTCTGGAAAAACTTTTGCGACACTCTATTCTTCAGGAAATAAGCGCTATGGGGAAGGAAGGTGCGAATTCCCATCCAAAATCCACTCACAATACCTAATGTTTCAACTAGAGCAAACGGTGTCGTGAAGGTGTATTTTAATGACTGATAAAGCTTTCTAAATATTTGAATCCGATTATAACCTCTTTGACAGTCAGCAGAAAAACAGGTGGGATGATCTGTAACCGGATGTTGAGGCTTCAACAATACAGGGCATGAGGCGTAACTCTCTCCTGTTATATAATTGTGAATAGAGACAGGTACACTAAAAAACCCTGCAAATCCGAAGGTTTCATAGCATCCTTGAACTTCTAGGGCTCGGCGAAAAGACTCAGAGCGAACGTCGATACAAAAAACCAATTGTGCGTTTGGAGAGGTTTCAGTAACAACCGTTTGCTCTGAAAGCTTTTCTAATAAAGATGTTATGTAGGCAGATTCTGATTTTTTCAAAGAGTCTAGCGGTAATTGATTCGTGTTTTTAGTAGGATTGCCATGCCAATCCAGAAGCCTTTTTCCACCAGGCCATAAAAGGCAGGTAAGCAGAATACGAAATGCCGTATAGTCTTGCCGAGTTAGAGAATAGGGCCGACTTTGATTTGTTGAGTTGGCCCAAGCTACATAATATTGTGTGTAAGAAGCCCAACCGGGGAGAGTTGTCAGCATCAACGTTAGATACTGAGTATGCATTTCGGTTGGAATATGAAGAGAGGAGAGACACTCAGCAATAATGTCTTCGGGTAATTGAGGCAAATTTTTAAGCCAGGTGATCTTTTTCTCAGAGCCGCATATATTTTTGTCAAAAGGTAAGAGCTGGCGGATGGCTTTTAATAGGCCCCCATGGCGCAAAGGCATTTTTATGGTTGCCTGTCCTTCGTCAAAGAATGCTTGAAGCCACTTAATCGTTTCACGATTAACGTCTTGCATTGGCTCTGGTAAATCCCTCTGTTGAAAATAGTCTTGTGCTTGTTGGAGAGCTTCTTCAAAAGGTAAATCTTCAAAGCCATGAAGAGGATTGACAGCAACCAAATTCTTCAAAGGCCAGAATGGAGCGATTCTTGACCAACTTTCTTGAACTTTCAAATGGAGCCCCTCTATTTCTTCTGATTTGATTTCAAAAGCTGGTTTCATATTTTCCTCTTATAAACATTGATAGTGGTTGCGATGGGTCGTTATGGTTTTTGGGTGAGGCTGACTTGCGTTTAGCATCACCACGTAATGCTTTAAAGCCCAAAGGTATAATGATTTGGTCTCATCAAGTTTGGGTTTAAACAAAATGACCAACCATGATCCCACCATCAGAGTTAAAGCGCCCATGTGAATGATATTCAAGGGTTGGGGGTACATCATTCCCATAGGTTTTAATATCGCTTCTATTGAGCCCACACTGAAACCATACACTCCACCTATCGCTGCTGTTGAGATTAAGGACAGAGGCAAACGTCGAAATGGTTCTTCCCGTAAGATCGTCATTGCAAATTGAGAACCCGCAATGAAAGGGATGAAGAGAAGAACGAGCGTTGTATCGGAAGGAAAAAAAGCCTTGTGACTGGTCAATGAGAAAGCCAAGCTGGCCCCTATTCCACACAAAAGAGAAAGCAAAATAACAGAAATGGGGGGTGGGTATCCCAAATCAACCTTTTTCTCTTGGGCAGCGGATCCAGAGGCGAGAAACAAATAGGCTTTAAAGAAACCATGCCAACATAAGTGTGTGATCGCTGCTGGGAAGAGACCGAGGCCACATTGCATAATCATGAAGCCCATCTGACTCATTGTTGAACAAGCCAGCATTCTTTTCACGTCACTTTGCATCAATTTCCAAAGCGTTCCCAATAAGGCCGAAATGAGGCCCATCAAAAATATGACTGTTAGGAGAAAGGGTAGGTCAGAGTAGAGAGACGCAAAACGACACAATAAAAAGCCACCACCATTGACGAGCCCTGCGTGCATAATGGCTGAGACGGGCGTTGGAGAGTTAAGAGAGCTTGTTAGCCAACCGTGAAACGGCCAGATAGCTGACTGTGTCATGGCTCCTAAAAATAAAAGTATGGCGACACAAATAAGAAGGAAAGGCTCATGGGAAACTTGAAGGATGGCTTTTAAAGATGTTTGACCTGTTTCAACGTAAAGCAAAACAAAAGCAGCCGAGATCATGGCAAAGCCAAAAAGAAAATTCTTGCCCGCGAGAATCCCTGATTGGTAAGCGGCTCTCCAGCTTGATTTATGAATCATGAGCTTTACAAGAAGCATATTGCTCATGCCCCATGTGAGCCACAGAAGCATAATATGATCAGCACAAACCATCATGAATACGCAGATGATCAATAAGGAAAGCGTCCCATAAAAAACTCTATATTTGGTATCACCTTTCAGATAACGACGAGAAAAGCCACCGACACAAAGACCAATGAACCCAACCATAATCAACATAACCATTGCGAGTTGATCTACTTGAAAAAGATGATGGAATTTATTCATAAAATTTTACACCATAAGAAGTTTAATTTATATTGAGTTATCATATTAGAGTTTATATCATCAGAAAAACGAATAATTCTTATAAGTAAAATTAGAAAGCCTTATGATGAGTTTTGATGCTTTAACTCTAAATTGTTTTATCGCCGTTGCCGATACGGGAAGTTTTACCAAAGCGAGCCAACGTATCAACCGAACACAATCAGCTGTTAGCCAGCAAATCGCAAAACTTGAAAATATTATAGGAAGACCGCTATTTGTAAGAGGAAAAAATCTTTCTCTTACGTCGGATGGCGAAATATTTTATCCCTATGCCACACAAATTTCCACTCTCTATAGACAAGCTCTCGAACGATTTAAACAGCCGGACCTCGAAGGCCAGGTTCGATTTGGTTTGCCGGAAGATTTTGCTACAATATTTTTAACGGATGTTTTGGTGGATTTTGCTCATATCCATCCAGGAATTTTGCTAAACATTGAATGTGACCTCACCCTCAACCTTTTTGACCGCTTTCGGCAAAATGAATTTGATATGGTCTTAATTAAAATGAGCAAACCAGAAGATTTTCCCAACGGCGTTGAAGTCTGGTCTGAAAAGCTTGAATGGGTCGCAAATAAGAATTTCTTTACATCTTTTGATGATAAAAGGCCCTTACCTCTTGTTCTGTCTCCTCAGCCTTGCCTCTATCGTGCAAGAGCAATTAACGGACTCGAAGATAATATGATCAAATGGCAACTTGTTTTCAGCAGCACAAGCTACAGTACGAAAATTGCAGCTGTACAAGCCGGTTTAGGAGTGACAGTCTTACCCCAATCTATGATTCCCAAGCAGCTCAGCATAATAGACAACACAATCCTTCCCCCTCTCAGCGATACCCATGTTTCTTTACTCAAGCATAATAAAAACAATCCCGCCGTTGTTTCTTTTGAAGATTTTATCTTAAAAAAACTGCACGTCTAGTCCTTGTATGTTGACGTTTATTCTAGATCAATCATAATTTCATTGCGTCTTAAGAATGGAAGAGTCCATGGGGGATTGTAAAAGGCATAGATTGGTTTGCCAATCCCATGAAGTTGTTTTGCAATCCAGGTATGCTCCGCTAAGAAAGAGCCTGGATTGCGTGCGTGTAAACTCCTCGCAATGACGGCGGAGAGCTAGTAATGACGCCGCTTCCGTCATTGCGAGGCCACTCTTGGGGCCACGGCAATAATAGAACAGAAGTTAGGTGTCGGCTATGATGTTGTTGCATTAACCAGTGATTTTTAGAGGTGTTGCTGGTGACGTGCGTAAATTCCACCGTCTGTTGGAGCTATTCGGTTGGTGTTCATTCGCAATTGAAATTTAATAACATCACCAGGATGTTTTTATTTTAGCACAGACTGCTAGTAAGTTTTGTTGCTGTGTTCTAAACGGTGCAATTTGTTTTTTTCAAAATGCTACCTATTTGCTACCTAAGAGATTTTCTGTTTTTTGTTGATTGCCTGAATCCCCTGTATTTCCTGGTGCTGAAGAGAGGAATCGAACCTCCGACCTACTGATTACGAATCACTGGGTTATATGTTTGTGTACGTTTACCAATCTTCATAAACCTTTACAAAACCTAGTGTTTACGCCATTATTGTTTTGATAAAGTTTTACCAACTTTTATCAAAATTGATCTCTTGAGTATACCCGGCGTATACCCGAGATGAGCAAGTCCTTCTGACAAAAAATTAGGAGGACCAGAATAGGAGAATTGATGAGCAAGCAAGATACAAGCTTTAACTTTACCAAAAAATCCCTTGCTGCTCTTTGTGTGAGCGAGAAAGGGAAACGCCTTTACGTTTATGATAGTAGAGTGAGAGGCCTTGAATTGATGGTTACCGAGCAAGGTGTCAAGTCCTTCAAGGTCTACCGTAAGCTCAATAACCGACCCATTCGGGTCACCTTAGGTAGATACCCTGCAATGAGCATCGAGCAAGCCCGCAATGAAGCTCAACGCACCATTACTGAGATGCTCAAAGGCAAAAATCCTAATGAGGAAAAAAAGAAAATTCGCAGCGAAACAACCCTGGGGGATATGTTCTCGATGTACATGGAACGGCACAGTAAGCGCAGTAAAAAAACCTGGAAAGATGACGACAAGGACATCCCAAGATTTGCCGGTCATTGGTTTAAAAAGCAATTATCTGCTATTAGCAAACAAGACATTCAGGTTCTCCACGAAAAAATAGGAGAGGAAAACGGTCTCTATCAAGCTAACCGGCTCTTGGCAAAACTCTGCGGCATGTACAATAAAGCAATTGAATGGGGGTGGGAGGGCGTCAACCCCGCTCAGGGAATCAAGAAATACAAAGAAAAGTCACGGGATCGGTTTATTCATCCTGATGAACTGCCACGCTTTTTTAAAAGCTTGGATCAGGAATCCAATGATACGATTCGTGATTATATCTATATTTCTCTTTTTACTGGAGTTAGGCGGGACAATGTGCTGTCTATGCGGTGGGAGGACATTTACGTTGAGCGGAAAGAATGGTTAGTGCCAGAAACAAAAAATGGGGAGCATTTAAGAGTCCATCTCGTTGAAACAGTCATTAATATCTTAAATGCTCGCCTTAAAAAGTACGGCAAAAAAGAATGGGTTTTTGCAGGCACTGGGAAAACAGGACATTTGGTGGAACCAAAAGCCGGATGGAAAAGAATCTTAAAAATGGCAGACATTAAAGAGTTAAGAATCCACGATCTCAGGCGTACATTAGGTAGCTGGCAGGCTGCAACAGGTGCAAATAGCTATATGATTGGTCGTAGCTTGGGTCATAAGTCCCCTCAATCAACAGCTGTTTATGCCCGTTTAAATCTTGATCCGGTCAGAGACTCTGTCGAGAAAGCTACAGAGGCAATGTTAAAAACAGTAAAGGAAGCAACGTAAACTAGGGAATATAAATCGTATGCGGTGCAATTCCATTCACCAAAAGAAAATCGAGACCAATCGAGAGAGCAAGCTTATCCCAAATTGGTCTAAGTTTGGGCTAAGTTGAACCAAGTTGGTCTAAGTTTATAACTCTTTCTTTGATTTTTTGACTACAAACCATACGAGTCTGTTCGTGTGACCATGGGTTCCTACAATTCCTTGTGTTTTCAAGGTCAGTAGCTCACGCTTTAAACTGCTATGAGAAATAGGCTCTTTTAGTTTTGTGATAATATCTTTTAGCGTTAATTCTTTTTCTGTTGATAAAACATCAAGAATTTCATGCTGTCTCTTAGTAAAGTGCCCACGTGCTTCCTCTAAAATATAAACTGGTGGTTTCAGGCTTGTTGGAAATTCAAAAGTAACCTTGAACTCAAGGTTATCTGCAAAAAACATAGGTTCAGGCACATTGGCTGCACAACAAATAGAAATAATTTTTTGAATGCCTCGGCCCCATTTTTCAGTCAAATTGGCTCGATAAAACACCTCTGCTATCACAGGATTGCGCCGCTTGGAAAATCCCTCTTTGATTTTTTCAATGGTAGTTCCTGCTGGTAAGCTACCATGACTAAAGATCTCCATTCGGTCATCGTAGATTGCCAGGCCAATGGAGCCGCCATAAATGGTATAATCCCGATGGCAAAAAGCATTGTAAAGCACTTCCCTAATTGCATTAAACGGGATAAGGGGAGTTTCCACACGTTCCATTTTATCAGGGATTATTTTGGCAGCGATAGGAAGGTGGCGACGAACAAAAAGCATAGCTTTTTCCATCAATTCAAAAACATTGCCATATGCCAGATCGATATTTATAAACTCACTGCGATCAAGACCTTTAAAGCGAGCTAGCTGTAGTTGGCAATGGTGGTAGTCTGCGGTCATCTTTTTGCCAAATAGTACAACCGACGCATTATTCAGAGTGCCATCAACCATTAAATCTAAGGCTTCCAGAAGTTTTGTAATATCCTGATGCAAAGCTTCTTCTGGCATACGCTTTGTTTCTACAGCTTTGCGCACAACACCTTGCAAAAGATCATGGTCGAGATCGTCGACAGAATATCTAGTTGCAGCCATACGTTCCCAAGAAAAATTAAGCTGTAACCGTTGTGAGACGAGCTGATCATAGCATTGTT
>JBAWWF010000004.1:0-16574 GCA_037146895.1 Alphaproteobacteria bacterium
GTCATTCTCGGACCTGTCCTCGGGCTTGACCCGTGGATTGACCCGAGAATCTGGGGCAATCACCATCTCTTAGATCCTCGGGTCAAGCCCGAGGATGACAACCTGGGGAGTTACTGAATACCCTTGTTTACCATGTGGTAGTGAGCCATGGCAATGTGTTAACCTAAACACATGTCGGCCATAAGTGAAAGAGGGCATTGATGTCGCATTGGTTAAAAGTGATTGCCGCGGTGAATCCGTGGCTGGGCGGCATTGGTGGAATGTGTCTCCTTGTTGGTTTGGGATGGGCTCTGTATTTTTCGCCGCCTGACTATCAGCAGGGTGAGGTGGTCCGCATTATGTACGTGCACGTGCCGGCGTCTTGGGGAGCGTTAGCCATCTATATGGGCATGGGCCTAGCTAGTGGTGCTGCCTTTGTAATGCGTACAATTACTGGTCATTTGGTTGCTAAAGCCTTTTCTCTTATTGGGATGACATTAACGGGGATTAGTCTAGTGACCGGAGCTATTTGGGGCATGCCGACGTGGGGCACATGGTGGGTTTGGGATGCGCGCTTAACCTCGATGCTGCTGCTTTTCTTTTTGTATTGTGGTTATAGCTTTATCGTGCGGGCTTTTGACGATGCGGATAAAGGTTTGCAGGCTGGCGGCGTCCTCATCATGCTGGGATCAATTAACATTCCCATCATTAAATGGTCCGTGGATTGGTGGCATACCTTACATCAACCCGCTAGCTTACTGCGCTTTGCTAAGCCAGCAATTCATGGACAGTTTTTAGGTCCACTACTCACAATGGCTGTGGCCTTTCTTTTGCTTGGGTTGTGGATGGGGCTATTACGATTGCGGACGTTGCTCTTGACGCGTAAATTGATGGCTTTGCATTTACGCCAGCAGTCTAATTCGCAATGGAAGCAAGCAGCATGAACCGTTATGTGATCATAGCTTATGTAATTTCGTTGCTGATGATGACTAGCTTAGCAGCTTACTGCTGGTGGTGTGATGCTAGAGCACAAAAAAACTTACGTAAATATTCATGACATTACGGCAGCGTCGCGTCGCCTTTCTTTTACTGGTAGGTACTTTGTTTTTTGCTGGCGTTGGCCTGATACTTGTTTCCTTGCGCGACAATCTGCTTTATTTTGTATCTCCCACACAGTTATTGCAGTTGCCCCGCCAACAGCAACGCTTGCGTTTGGGGGGACTTGTGCACGAGGGGAGCATAACGCGCAATGAACTCGTCCTGCAATTTATAATCACGGATGGTACTACCCAGGTGCCGGTGCACTATACTGGCCTTGTTCCCGATCTGTTTCGTGGCGGGCAGGGCGTGGTTGTCGAAGGACAGATGGTGGACACCGTTTTTATGGCGGATGTGTTATTGGCTAAGCATGACGAGCGGTATATGCCGCGCGAAGTGGTGCAAATCCTAAAGGAGCAAGGCCAATGGCGACCGTGAAACTTTGGCCACATCCGATTATCCGTAAACTACGGTTCAGAGTTTTGCAATTACTCAAGATCATCCACAGAAAGCCCAGTGAATTCGCACACACTCTCAATACTCATCCCTGCACCTAGCATCTTGCTTGCTGTTTTTTGCAGTGCCATCTTTTCACCTTGCTCCAAACCTTGCTCCAAACCTTGCTCCAAACCTTGCTCCAAACCTTTCTCAATCCCTTTCTCAAACCCTCTCTCAAACCCTTTAGCCTCCCCTATAGCTTCGTAGTTTTCTAGGGTACTGGCTTCTACCATGAGCCACTTGAGATGTCCTTCGTAAAGATCCCTTTCTTCTGGGGTAAAATTCATAATCTCCAATACTTTGAGGGCTTTTTTGAGAGCGGGCTTATTCAATTTGCTGGGCAGATTATTTTTATCCAACAGCTCATGACGCGATAAAAAAGTCATCCACATGCCTATGGAGCCTTTTACTTTAGTCAAAATTTCGTTTAGATCATCATCGTAGGTATTGGCAAATTTCTGCAACTCTATAGTGTGCAGCTCCAAATCATTGAAGAAGGGTTCGCCTGTTTCGTCTTCTTTGATGCGGAACACATTGTGATATTTGTCCGACTCAAAGATGGATTTAAAATTTAGGATATGAATGCCAATGGCTTTGGACAGATGCTTGTAGCCTTTTCCAGTTTCCAGCTGTTCTGTATAGAGTTTTGCCCAATAATATAAGGCTCTTTTATCATAATCAGCATCATTACTTATCTGAATTTCGATATTGTATCTTTTGCCAGTTTCACCTTTAGCTTTAATGTCGACAATAGAGAGTTTCTCTCCTGTAAAGTTCTTAGAATTATAGGGGTTCAGCAGCGTTGCTTCGACAATCTGATCTTCTTTCCCGACGATGGAGTTGACGAGAGAGATCAATAAATCCTTATTCTCTTCAACACCAAAGATTTTCTTAAACGCAATATCGACCCTAGGACTGATTTTTTCAACCATGTTTACCTCTTAATTCTTTATTCACGATGCCATCACTGCAACCCCGTAAGTTTAGTTGCTGAACACATCTCACCTATTCATACTAAGGCATTCAGGGGTTATTGTCAATTTAGCGACAGGAGCGCATCCGATAATTGACATTTATCGCTTATCGGATGTGCCTGGAATATGGTGGTTTCAGCAAGTAGCCGCTTCGGAAGATTGCCAGAGAGAAATATACGCTCCTGTGGGATCTTTGATCACAGCAAAACTACCCATGCCTTCAATAACCGTTATGGGCCTGACGATGTCAGCTCCCAGTGTTTTAGCTTTCTCCAGGGTAGCTTGTAAATCCTCTACGTAAATGTAGCTCATCCAGTGAGGAGGAATGTGCGATTCACCCTCTGGACATTGCAGCATGCCGGCAACAGGTTTATCCTGCGACATAAAGGTCGTATATGTCATGTCACCAACGGATTTTTCTTGAGGGATCCACCCTAATAAATTCCCATAAAACTCTTTTGCCTTTTTGGTATCAGGGGTTAAAAGCTCGTTCCAACAAAACTGTCCCGCTTGCGGAGATTGTGTGCTCATGGTTTTCCTCCATAAATAGCCGTTATGCATAATGCATGTGTGACGCTACCAGAGCGTTTAGTTCATTTCAAGTAAGCGTCTAAGGTTAGGGTGAAGTAGAGGAGGTGGATCGCTCCCCTCTCCCCTCTCCTCTACTTCACCCTACAAAAAGCAATCCACATTATCGAGGTGAGTTCATCATCCATGACAAACCCTTTGACCAAATAATCACGCAAACGTTGCGTAGCCCAGATGCGGAATTTGGTGCCCCGATGAGACTTAACCCGATAGCCCACTGAGATGATTACATCGAGGTTATAGTAATCAACCTGATAGGTTTTTCCGTCAGAGGCAGTATGTGCAAATTTTGCACATACTGAATCAGGCTCTAATTCACCTTCCTCAAAAACATTGTTGATATGTTTGCTAATGACGGACCTGTCTTTTTGAAAAAGTTCAGCTATTTGAGCCTTATTCATCCAGACAGTATCATTAACTGCCATTACTTCAACACGCGTCAACCCATCATCCGCCTGATAGATAAGTAGCTCACCTGCTCTATTTAGATTCAAGATCAAACTAGAATTCATCAATACTCCTACCGTTTTCTTCCAGAGATCACTTAATCGCAGATGGTACGTTGTTGTCAACAGATTGTCCAAGGCTTATTACTTCTACAGTCCAACAAAAGTTGTTTGCATTTTCGCAAGAAATCTTCATGCTGACCCCGGTGTGTGGCAGTGTGTTATGACAAAAAGTGGAATTCCAATAGCGGGACTAGTTTCTGACAGCAAGGTACCTTTTGACCTGTTTGGCTTTATGGAAAATTCCGTAGAGATAAAGGGCGACATTATAAATTGTCCTGAAGAGAGTTGGGATGCAGAAGAATCCTAAGCAATGGCGACCGTGAGGGGGATTATAGCTTTGCTGTAAGCCCATCAAGGATCATTCCTTTGATTTCACTTGCCTCTTTAAATGCAGCGCCAATAGCATCTCCCTTTCCTGGATCATCCAAGGCAAAATACTGAGTAGGATTTAAAGACAGATTGCTTAGCTGCGCCAAGGTTAACGTGTGCTTTGGGACATAGGTTAAGCTAGAGATAAAACCCGAGATCAGCCCATTGTGGGAATAAATAACGCCGTTTGCCTCGTCCCCTTCTATAGCAATGCCATAGCCATAGTTAGGGTCTAGTGCTGTTGGAGCTAGCATTATAGCTCTTGCTGCAATCGGAAGCACGCGCTCTGTTTCATATAAAGCGTGATTCCATTTTATAAGATCACCAACAGTTGAAATCATCCCACCCTCGCCTTGGTCTGTTTCCGCCCACTCAAGATCCGCCCATTTTGTATATGGCTTAGAAGGATCTTTAATATCATACGTATAACCAACAACTAGGTTAGGGCAGGTGCCATTTGCTCTCAACATATCGGAGGTCCCACTATCCGGCAACACTGTGCCAGCCATTCCCAATGGGCCAAAAAACGTTGCTTGCATGTACCTGCCAAGTGTTTGTCCAGACAAGCGCTCAACAACTACACCAGCCAAAAAGAAGTTCGAGTTGCTATAATCAGATTTAGTGCCGGGTGCAAAATCTAGAGCTTTGTCCTTAAACAACGCTACAACCTCGGCGCGCGTATGCGGAGTTTGCATAAACTCCATGTATTCCGGTACATAATTGAAATCAAAAAGGCCGGATGTGTTTGAAAGCAAATTATCTAAGGTTACAACCTTTGCCCATTCTGGAGCTCCTTGCTCTTTCCCCCAAACTTCGTCGCCTTCTGGCAAAAATGTTGCTACCGGTATCTGCAATTGCCTTTTTAAGCACTCAGTATCGCCTTCGCATTGTGTATCCAAAAGTGCCCGCAACAGAGCTGCCGCAGTGAAATGTTTGGTAACTGAGCCAACGTAATACTGTGCTTGCGCACTATTGCCTTTGCCATCAGATTGGCTGTAGACGAGCTTGCCATTTATGCCGACAGCAGTCGTTCCATGAAGCTGACGCCCCGCCAAAGCTTGTTCCCATACGGATTCTTTTGCCTCTGCCTCTACAGCTGCGACAGCAGAATCCACATGACCTAGAGCCAGCAAAAGCGGCAACATAAATAATGCTATTATTTTCATATATCGATATTACGTTGTTTGTACTAACAAATGGTTAAAGTGCCGCTGTTGTCTGGCATCCTGGTGTACGTTTTTGTGCAAAGCGTGCACCTACAATTATAGCTCCCACAAATAGCAGTGCAAAAATGGATAATGAGTACAAGCACTTAAAGGACACTTCTTGTGCCAATATAAACAAAACCGTACCCATAGAATATTTTGTGATAAAAAATGCTGACATAACCAGTCCATCAACACTGGCACAAATGATCAAACTAATGAGATTGCTGGTATTGAAGGAGTAGCTACGTCTTAGTTTTGCAAATACATTGGCGCCGCAATACGTTGATGCCACAACGGACAGCAGAGATGCGAGCACAACCCCATCAACAGCACGACCGTATATATAGTAGTCAAAATTCCATAACAAACAAAAACTCGCTATTGCGCATAGTGCCATGCTCTTCATGGCTCGTGCCTTGCCGTATAATTCAGATATAAGGTTGATAATTAGGGCTAAAAAAACAAAAACTAAGGCACATGCAAATATTTTATTGAAATAGTTGAGTGAATAAGTAAATGCACCTAGTGCCATCACTAGGGGTATATAAGAGCGGTTGTCGATACTTTTCATTGAAATGTTCTCCCTTACATGCGAGTCAGTCTGTGGTATGTATATCCAATGTGTATAAATATTGTCAAGAGAGGATTGGAGGAGCAAAACAGTGGTAATTAGTAAATCCCCAGGTAACAGCCCCCAACAACTGCTCTACGCTGTGGCCCTTGGATTGCTTCGCAAGAGCTCGCAATGACCCCCCTACGCTCTACGAGCTTCGGGCGGCAGGCCCTTGTACCTTTCGCTTACCTCCAGAAGCTTCAGCGCAGGGAGGTCATTGCGAGGCCCCCCTTGGGGCCGCGGCAATCCAAGGGCATCCTCAAGAACTGTTGTTGGGGGCTACTACCTGGGGAGCTACGGCAATGATGGGGATTCCGGTACCAGCTTTGCTGGGGCAAGCGCTGCTGGGCGTGGGTTTTGTCCTGGCGGCTTGCCAAGCTGTGGGCGCAAAATACCCCTCGGGTCAATCCCAAGGACAGGTCCAAGGACAGGCTCAGCTGCCGCTTGCTCAGCTGGCGTGTCTGTTGCTCGCCTTTGCCGTTCTCATCAACGCCCACATAAGCGATGATTTTCGTCTGCTGAACGTGGTCCAGCACTCGCACCAAGCGAAGCCGTGGTTGTACAAGCTGGGCGGCGTCTGGGGCAATCACGAAGGCTCGATGTTGTTATGGGTTCTGATCCTTGCAGCCTATAATTGCGCTTTTGCGCTTGCCTATGCAGCTAGAATAACTATGGGCATTCTGCTAGCTGGGTTTCTAGGTTTTATTCTGCTGGCCAGCGATCCTTTTGCATATCTCACCGAGGTGCCAGCAGCTGGCGATGACCTTAACCCCCTGTTGCAAGACGTAAGTTTAATGATTCATCCACCTTTTCTTTATGCAGGATTGGTAGGTCTCAGCGTGCCATTTGCTCTGGGGATTGCCGCGCTGATTGAGGGCGAGCTGCGGCCCCCAATCTTGAAGCAATTGCAAAGAGGCGCGCTGGCTGCTTGGTTGTTTCTTACACTTGGCTTAGGGTTAGGCAGCTTTTGGGCGTATTACGAATTGGGCTGGGGCGGTTGGTGGTTCTGGGATCCGGTTGAAAATGTTGCTCTTATGCCTTGGCTTGTTGCTACCGCATTGATCCATAGTTTGCGGGGGGTTGAATGTACAGGTGCTCTGCGACTATGGACGCTTTTCCTTTGCTTGCTTGGGTTTAGCTTGAGCTTAATCGGTAGCTTCTTAGTGCGCTCAGGCTTGCTGACTTCAGTTCATAGCTTTGCGGTTGACCCAATGCGTGGTTGGCTATTGCTGATCTTGACGGTCATGGTAATGGTGAGCGCTGCGTTCGTATGGTGTTATCGCTGGCCATTATTCGTACAAAAAGATCGTGTGCCAACAACACCATTATCGCGTATTGGTATGATTCTCCTCAATAATATCTTTATCCTCTTTGCGTTGTTTGTCGTGAGTGTCGGAACTTTCTATCCCATAATCAGGAGCTTCGGCGACCATCCATTGAGCATCGGTGCACCGTATTTCCAAACTCTGCTAGTGCCGTTGATGGTGCCGCTGCTCATCATGATGACGTGGGTGCCCTGGCTTATGTGGTCAAAGAAGGCATGGGCGGATATCTGGCCCAACCTCTTGCCTGCCTTTATCATTACGGGATCAAGTTACGGGATTCTCTATCTCTATGCACACCCACGATTTTTGCCTTTGTTGATTGCTGCACTAGCGTTGGGGATGGCTGTTGCTAGCTTGCAAGGGATGGTGCGAAGTTTACGACAACACAGTTGGCGCAATCAGGGGATGGCTGTTGCTCACATTGGCTTTGCTGTGCTTTTGCTCGGGATGGTTGGTGTCGTGCAAGGGGAACAAGAAAAACTGGCGGCTTTGTCGCTAGGGGAGGGGCTACCCATTGCTGGTTATACTCTTGTCTTTGCTGGCGTTGAGCACACAAAAGGCCCGAACTACACTGCGGAAAGAGCAGATTTGCAGCTTTACCAAGGGAAACGGTTGCTAAGTTCCCTTATGCCGGAGCGTCGCCTTTATTGGACACAAGGAGTTCATCATAGTGAGACAGCGATTTATTCTTCAATATTTTCTCATGTTTATGTGGTGTTAGGAGAACCCTATGATAATGGCCGTTGGAGCATCCACGTTTATTATAAGCCATGGATGAATTTACTATGGGGCGGTGTACTGATTATGATTTTAGGTGGGATGTTGTCGTTACTAAGGGTGAAACATCGTTGATAAAAACTGTCTGTTTAATAGCCCTTGGAGCAGTGCTCCAAGGGTTTACGAGGTCTACTTAAACACTTCGGCCTTTTAATGCGTTTCGCCATTTTCTACGGTAATCAGTGGCTTTTGCACGGTTTCCAGCAGCTTTGTATAGACGAGTAATGTTGTCGTAATCCATCGCCGTTGGTTGCTGTGCCTCAGGAGTTTGTATACTTAACTCATAATACTTGGCCGCTTTTGCAGGTTCGTTGGCATAGAAGTAAGCATCAGAGATATCACGATAATCCTTTGCTGTGGTGTCCTGTCCAGTGGGTAGAATCATCAACCGTATTTCAAGATACCTAGCGGCCCTTGCGTACTGTTCGGTCTTAAAATAAGCATGAGCAATGTTTTTATAATCCTTTTCCGTTGGTTTCTGTCCTTCAGGAAGAGCTTTTAACCAGGTATCATAGAACACGACAGCACTTTCATAGTTTTTAGCTTTGAGATTGGCAAAAGCGATGTATTTATAAGAATCTGCTGTTGGCTTATGACCTTCGGGAAGGGATGCTAGACAACTCTCATAGAGCTCAGCAGCTCGCGCATATTTTTCAGCCTTGAGATTGGCATAAGCCATGATGTTATATTGATCTGCCGTTGGTGTCTGCTCTTCGTGGTCGATAGCTCTTAACCAATCCTCATAGAGCTCGGCAGATCGCGCATAGTTTCTAGCCTCGAAGTTGGCAATAGCAGCATTCTTATAATCATATATCTTTACTATGTGTCCATGTTTTACAGTTAGTCGCAAAACTTCCTCGCAGAATTTTGTTGATTCTGTATAATTTTTGGCTTCATGGTTAGCAAAACTAGCCTCGCGCAATTGCCATACTGTGGCTTCAGGATCTAGGTCTATAATTTTATTCCATATCTCAGCAAAACGTGCGCTTCTATCTAAACCAGGTGTATTTTTCAAAGCTAATAGCTCGGTATTCATAGAGGCCAGTAATGCATTGGGCACGTTAGGTTGATTGTTTATATGCTCTTCAGCCTGAGGGGCCATATTTAAGACAAACTTATGGTGATGCAAATAAAGTGCTAACTCACTTTGCCCGTGCTGGGCAGACATCGAATATTTTTCTTGAAAGGTTGTGTTTGCTATTGCAAAAGTTTCTTCATATAACGCTTGATGATCAATGGTTGGGTCCAATGCTTGCCGGTCAACGGTTGGGTCGAGATCTGCAAGGTGCGCTTGAAATAATTCGGCATACACTCCAGGAATGATCATTTGTTCGCGCTCGCGCAGAGGTCTCGCTAAAAATCTGTACGCTATTTTAAAAGGAACCCAATCTGCGTCGTCTGCACAGCCGTTGCTTATATTAGCATGCAGTCCTAACAACGTACACATTTGGTTATTTATAAAATATACAGTGCTTGGTAAAAGCTCAGGGTGTGCTTGCCAAGGATGAAACTGCTTAGCGTCATTTGCAGCAGAGTACCTATCGAGAACATAATCTCTTAATAGTCTACATGTAGCCATAAGCGGTGAAAGTGATTTCAGGTCTTGAATGTCAAAGAAATCAAGCACTACGTCGCCGGTGATATCTTGGGGCAAAACAGCAAGGATATTCCTTTCGACTGCTGGCGGTTTAGTTTCAAGGTCTTGAATAGAGGCAGCATTCGTCCCAATAGAGAAAGTAGTGCACAGCAATAGAGCTTGCAAAAAAAGCTTTGTACGCATCTGGTGTTTTGTTCCTTAGTATTTAAAAATATATAAAGAACAAGGTGAATTAAAATATGTTTTTATAAAGTTTTGTCATAAATTAAACTCAGGACATTTTTGTTTATTCGTCCTTGTTCAAAGATAATTTAATGTATTTTTGTAATGTGAATCAATAAAAAAAATAAACTATACTTTTTTCTAAAAAACTATACACGTTTTACTAGAAAGTTATCTTTTGTTGTAACTCCCCAGGTTGTCCACACCCCACCGCTGTCATTCTCGGGCTTGACCCGAGAATCTGGGAGAATCACCATTTCTTAGATCCTCGGGTCAATCCACGGGTCAAGCCCGAGGACAGGTCAGAGGATGACAACCTGGGGAGTTATCTTTTGTTAATGGGTAGTACTGCAAGATAAGCGATTAGGTTTGCGTTTTTTTGTTTTTTGCCTATAACTTGGAATGCGTTAGATTTGTAGTGGAATTGACCTAGAATGCGTGTAAGAACATTTGCTGTACTCTGTTTGTTGTTACTCTGTTTTAATGTGTCTGTCTCTGCGATGAATGCGCATGAGCAAATGGAGGATATGCGCCTGGAGGCAATTGCTCGTCAGATCGCCCAAGAGCTTTACTGTCCAGTGTGCGCGGGGCAAACGATTGATGATTCACAAGCTCCGCTCGCCAAAACCTTACGTGCGTTTATTCGTCAGCGGTTGCGTGAAGGAGCGGATCGCGATACGATTCATCATGACTTGGTTGCACGCTTTGGCGAAAGCATTCTTCTTGAACCGCGTGATCGGTGGTTGTGGATAGTGCCATGGCTGCTGATTGGGTTGGTTACAATAGGTATCAGTGTACGCTGGTGGCAGAGATCTTCTAAGGGGATTAACGGTTAATGGACGCTTTAATTGATTTTATTCAAACGTGGGGTTACGTAGCTGTTCTTTTGGGGGCTATGGTTGAGGGTGAGTCGATCATTTTGACCGCAAGCTTTCTGGCGGCGCAAGGTTACTTGTCTATCAGTTATGTGATGCTTGTTGCTTTTTTAGGAACACTTTTTGCTGATCAGGGGCTTTTCTTTGTGGGGCACCGCTATGGTGCCGGTTTTCTTGAGCGGTTTCCAAGCTTGAACAAGGCAGCTGGCCGTGCTTTTGGGCTGCTGCAAAAGTGGGGTACTCTTTACATCCTCCTCTTTCGCTTTATTTATGGGGTTCGTATCATTAGCCCTTTAGTGATTGGGGCAAGTGGCATTGCGGTGCGTCGTTTTGTTATTTTAAATTTCATTGCAGCAATTATCTGGACAGTCATTAGCTGTATGCTTGGGTACATGTTGGGTGAGGTGGTACATCACGTCATTACCAATTTTAAGGTTTATCAGTTTTATTTCCTTGGGATCGTTGTTTTTATCGTTGCTTGTTTTGCTCTTTATTATCGCTATCGACAAAAGAAAATTCAGTCTCAGGATGGAATTATAACTCATAATAAGCCATAATATGAGTTATAACAGCGGGATTTATAACTCATGCAGTGGGTTCTGTGTGTCTTGATCCTTGATTAATCAAATAAACGTGCTATACTCATGTGCCAAGAGGAGAAATATTATGCTTGCAATTCGATTGTCACCAGAAGTTGAACAACGCCTGTCGGTGCTTGCGGCAAAAAAGGGGCGTATAAAGACTTATTATGCCAGGAAAGCGATCCTGAACTGGATTGAGGATATGGAAGATACTGAGTTAGCTTTAGAGAGTTTAGAAAGTCCTCAAAAAACATGGACGCAGGAAGAACTAGAAGCAGATGTTGACTTGGAAAGTTGAGTGGAAAGTTGAGTCGAAAGATCGAGCCAGAAAAAAACTAAGATCACTTGATGCAGAAGCGCAAAAAAGAATTTTAGGTTACATGAGAGAGAGCGAACAGCAAAAAACCCAAGAAATTTTGGCAAGCAGCTTGCTGGAGACAAGATTGGTTTGTGGCGATACCGCATTGGTAACTTTCGTGTTATTTGTCATTTGCAAGATCATAAACTCACTGTTTTGGCTGTTGCAGTTGGACATAGAAAAGAAGTATATGACTAAGGAACGAGAAATCAGAGAGGTCTAACATGTCTGAAGTTATTGTTTTTTCGTGGGATCATGCAGGATATCTTTTAGCTGAGCCATTGATTGAGCTTGCTAGAGAAATGGGATATACGACCGTGAGTCTGGGCAAGTATAATACAGAGCCGGTTGATTACCCTGAATGTGTGGCTAGCGTGGTTTCGACAATGCGTGCTGGAAAAGGGCAACGTGGCGTGCTCATATGTGGCAGTGGTATAGGCATGAGCATGGCCGCGAATCGTTATAAAGACATACGGGCTGCGGTGTGTACGTCGGAATGCGAGGCGCGCACAGCACGCGCTCACAACAACGCTAACATCCTGTGTTTGGGTGCTCGCGTTATCGGCGAGAGCCAAGCGAAATCGTGTCTTCAGGTATTTCTAACCACGCCGTTTGCGGGAGGGCGTCATCAGCGACGCGTTGAGATGATTGATACCCTTGCCGAGCAAGGCTGCTAAAGGATCCATAGGTTTGCTGTAGGTAGTGGGCGGTGTTACCAATACCAATGAGGCTGCTTACGATGATTAAGTAAGCCACGGCTTTGAATCGTGGTTGTTGCTTTTGTTTATTCCAGGTTTCGTAAAGCAGAAAGCCTATCAGCCCGCCCATCAGAGCACCACCTAGATGTCCCCAGATGTCAATGTTAAGCCCAAGGCTGTCAGAAGAAATTGGTATCAACGAAAATACTAAAATCTTTAATGCATCGGCTCGTCCGTTGTTACGCAAAGGAATATGTGGCGGTAGCACCTTTAGAATCATGAGCAAACTGGCAAAAAGTGCCATGATGGCTCCCGAAGCCCCCACAGAAACAATTTCATTACTGTGTGCGTAAAGTGAACATAAGCTGCCGCCGATTCCTCCTAAGAAGAAAAGAGCCAAGAACCACACATGACCAATGAGTCGTTCGAGTATGTGAGCCGCATACCACAAACCAATGCAATTGAAGATCAGGTGGAGCAAGTTAACATGGAGGAACATCGCACTCAGTAAGCGAAAATACTCGCCACTCTCCCAAACAGCATTTTTATTCAGAGCACCTTGACCCAGCAAAACGTATGGATGAATGCTCATTGTTACTCCGCTTGTTGGGATAGGGGACAGTATCACTTGCAGCGCAAAGATACCGATCAGGCAGTATAATAATGTTTTAGCAACGTAAGGGTAGGGCATACTATTTTACCACAAACTTAATAGCTTTTTGCTCATTGGCAACTTTAATTACAGAAAAGGACTCAATCAAAGACTCAAAAAGCTGGTGCCAGTTAGCTTGGGCCTGGAGTCGCATCAAAACCGAGCCAATTCCAACAGCTGCGCGATCCATAAAAACAAACTCTCGCGGCGGACGAATCCCTCCCGCGCGGTGCAGCTCGGCATGGATCTGGGCCGCCACCTCCCATCCTTTGGGCCCCGTATGCGCCTCTTGGATAGGACGCTTGCGATCATCCAGCAACGGTTCATACAAAAGCTTAGCCCATTGGGTTATGATCTCGATAATGCTGGCGTTGAGGTTCTGAAATCCCCAGATCTCATAGGCATATACAGCACGCGCCTGGTCATTCAGCTGCAAAGCCCGATAGAGTTCGATAACTCCTTGGATAAAGCTTGGCGGAAAGATACGCACGCATCCAAAATCGAGGAGATTAAGCCCACCATCTTCACGATATGTGTAGTTCCCAGGATGCGGATCGCCATGTAGTACTCCATGCTGATATAGTGGTTTGTACCAAGCATTGAACAACAAGGCGCCGATTTCGTCGCGCTGCTCCTGGGGTTTCTGGTCAAGCTGCAAGAGCGAAACACCAGGGCACCACGACATGGTCAGCAGCCGCTTGGTCGATAGCTCAGGCTCAACGGTAGGCACATGAATACGTGGTTCATCTTGGAAAATGGCTGCGTAGATACGCAAATTTTGAGCTTCGTTAATGTAGTCCAGCTCCTCACGAAGCAGAGTCGTGATTTCCTCTTGCACCGCCTCGGTTTGCAATGCTTGACTAAAGCGCTCATAGATCCCGAGTGCCCATTTAAGCTGGCTAAGGTCCGCCTCAATGACGCCCGCCATATCGGGATATTGCAGCTTACACGCAATCTCAGTGCCCTCTAAGGTGCGGGCGCGATGAACTTGCCCCAAAGACGCCGCAGCCACGGGGCTTTCATCAAATGCACTAAAACGATCCCGCCAGTTGGGTCCCAGCTCCCCCGCCATACGGCGACGGACAAAACCGGACCCCATGGGTGGTGCTTGTGTTTGCAGATGCAAGAGCTCGGCCGCGTAGTCTGGCGGCAGTGCACCAGGAATTGT
Organism: Alphaproteobacteria bacterium; assembly: GCA_037146895.1. Taxonomy (GTDB): domain Bacteria; phylum Pseudomonadota; class Alphaproteobacteria; order Paracaedibacterales; family JBAWWF01; genus JBAWWF01. Next base: position 14,030 of record JBAWWF010000004.1, read on the forward strand.
GCTCAAGAATTGGGCGATCTTCATCACTGGCCCCTTGAGCCCACCCAACAGTGCTTTCAAGTCGGCAGCGTGCACCGGCCGATCAACATTCATCCCTAAGTAGCGTTCACCCAAAAAACGCGCCGTTACTCCCCCGACCGCGGATGTAACTTGGGCGTAGCGTTTTAGACGAATCCCCAGAGAATTTTCATCTGCCATTCCTTAAAGTGCCTCTAATTCCTCAATGAAGGAGGCTATAACACCCAAGCCTTGGCTCCAGAATTGCGGGTCCTGCGCTTGAAAACCAAAAGGTGCCAAGAGTTCCGGGTAACGCTTGCTGCCACCAGCGCGCAGCATATCCAGATACGTTTCTTGGAAGTTGGGGAAACCGTTAGCATAGGCCGCATATAGCGAGTTCACCAAACAATCTCCAAAAGCATAGGCATACACATAAAAAGGCGCATGGATAAAATGCGAAATATAAGCCCAAAAGGGGCGAATCAAGGGATCAAGGCGCACAGCTGGTCCTAGGGCCTCTCCTTGCGTGCGGATCCATATGTCAGCCAATTCGTCAGCGGTGACTTCGCCGTGACGCCGCTGCTCATGAACTTGCTTCTCAAAATCAAAGAACGCAACCTGACGCACAACCGTATTGAGCATATCGTCAATTTTCCCAGCCAGTAGGGCCCGCCTAGTGTTCGTGTCCTTCGCCTTACTCAATAGTGCTTGGGACGTCAGCATCTCGCCAAACACAGAGGCTGTTTCGGCAATCGTCAGCGGCGTATCGGCCACAAATAATCCATGACTTGAAGCCAAAGTTTGATGAATGCCGTGCCCTAGCTCATGCGCAAGCGTAGTAACGTCGCGGTAACGCCCATGATAGTTCATAAATATGTAAGGGTGGACAGACGGCACCGTCGAGTGAGAAAATGCTCCCGAATCCTTGCCTGGTTTCAGGCTTGCATCAATCCATGAGTTGGTAAAGAATTGCTCAGCAATATCAGCCATGGGGGCTGAGAACCCACGATAAGCATCAAGAACAATGTCCTTTGCTTCATCCCACGAAACCTTCTGATCTTCTTCAAATAACGGCGCGTTGCGATCCCAATAGTCTAAAGGATCCTTGCCAAGAAACTTCGCTTTCCAGGCATAATAGCGATGCGATAACACAGGGTAATGCTCCTTGGTTGCCGCAACTAGAGCGTCAACAACAGGTGCTTCGATTTGATTCGCCAGATGCCGCGAAGCCATAGGATCGGGGTACTTGCGCCAAGTATCCTCAATCTCTTTGTCCTTGGCCAATGTGTTGGTCACTAACGTAAATAGCGGCATCCGTTCTGTCAAACCCAGAGATAATGCTATAGCTGCCTTTTGCCGTAATGCTGGGTCTGATTCACCCATCTGGTTGAGGACCTCAGAGATGGAAAGCATATTTTTTCCAAAAGGGCAGCGAATTTGCGACAGTGTCTCATCATAAAGGCGCACCCACGCACTGCGACCCGTGACACTCTTGTCATGGATAAAACGCTCCATCTCTTTTGATAGCAGATGTGGGCAGTAAAGGCGTACGCGATCAATCCATGACTTATAATGCTTAATCTCGGCATTGTCATAAGCTTTTGTTAGGGCGGCCTCATCAATATCGTTGATCTCCAATGTTAAGAAAACTAACGCCGAAGATGTTTGCGTGGCTTTTTCCTGCAAGCCTTGAAAGAACTGCAAAACAAGTGGATCGTTAAGGTGGGTTGCATAGAGAAGATAGGCATAGCTCATCAAGCGGCATAAGCGCTCTTCTATACGCTCGTAACGTTGGATAGCGTCCAGCAAGGTTGCCGGAGATGCGGTTGCTAGTTTGCCCTGAAAATCACTGACAAACTGCTCAGTTTCTTGTGCAGCTAATTCAAGATCGCGGTCAATCTCTGGTGCTTGTTGAGATGTATAAAGATCCGTTAGATCCCAAGATGGTAATGCTTGCATATGCCTCTGCTCCCTTACGCTTCTGTGCTAATCGAGCTATTAATCCACTCAACTATTTTGTTTTTGGTAGCAAGTCCAACTTTTGTGGAAACTGCCTGGCCTTTGTGAAAGACAATTAATGTCGGGATACTACGAACACCAAATTGCGTAGGCGATTGTGGGCTTGTCTCAATATTGAGTTTGACCACTTTGATCTTGGTCCCCATCTCGGTGCTAATCTCCTGCAAAAGCGGCGTTAGCATCTTACATGGTCCGCACCAGTCAGCAAAAAAATCGATCACAACAGGAACGGGGGACTGTAGGACATCAACCGCAAATCCGGCATCAGATGTTTCTTGAATTGCCATAAGTTTACTTCCTCTAGTTTAGGGCTATCGAACTGTCTCACAGTACCACATTCACACCCAACGAGCAAAACGTGATTCAATCAAGGGGGTGATTCATTTAGGATGACTTATGACTGCCGAGCCCTGTTATTGCTAAGAAAGGGCCTGGATTGCTTCGCTTCGCTCGCAATGACGGAAGTGGCGTCATTACTAGTTCTCCGCCGTCATTGCGAGGAGTTTACACGCACGCAATCCAGGCTCTT
>JBAWWF010000005.1:0-16211 GCA_037146895.1 Alphaproteobacteria bacterium
GTTTTGATTGCCATGGCTATCAATCAAAACTCCAAAGCAAACAGCAACAAAGACATTTACCAATCCGTTACTGATCGAATGATCGCAGCCCTTGAGGCTGGGACCGTTCCTTGGAAATCCCCTTACTTAGGGACTTCCGGCCTCCCTGAGAACTTTGTGACTCGCAAAGCGTATCGGGGAATCAACGTCTGGCTTTTAGCTCTCGCGGGGTATGCCTCCCCCTTTTGGCTCACCTTCAAACAAGCGCAGGAACTCGGAGGCTACGTCCGCAAAGGTGAAAAGGGTTCTCTTGTCGTCAAATACGGCACGTTCGAAGCAGAAGACGAAGATTCCGGAGAAGTCGCGGAACGCATGTATTTAAAAGGCTACACCGTTTTTAATGCCGCCCAGATTGAAGGAATCGAATTCCCGTTGCCCGAGAAGCGTACCCTTCCATTGGATACCTGCAGCGAAGCCCGGAGGATTCTTGCAGCAATGCCTAATCCCCCGACGCTCAAACACGGCACATCCACCGCCTTTTATAGTCCCGCAGAAGACACGGTTTTTATGCCCAACATGGAAGACATCACTTCCCCGGAAACGTACTTTTTAACGAGCTTTCATGAACATTGCCACAGCTCCGGTGCCCTGCACCGTTTGAACCGGAAAAGCCTTGTGGAAAATAAAGGCATGCACGCTTCGCGTCAGGTCTACGCCGAGGAAGAACTCGTCGCAGAAATGGGAGCCGCTTTCCTTGGCGCACACGCCGGAATCTTTGAAGACCAAAGCGAGAACAGCGCCGCGTATCTTGCCGGATGGCTCAAAGCCCTCAAAGGCGCAGACGCAAAAACGTGGATTATCCGCGCAGCCAGCCAGGCGCAAAAAGCCGCTGATTACATCCTGGGGTCTGAGTAGGAGCGGAACAGAAACACTAGGTAAGGGTCTTCTGCTTCGTCTGGGGCAGATAGGATCAAGAACAGGCTCAGGTGCGTGCAGAATCTCCCCTCTATGCGCATTACAGAGCCTGTTCTACCTGGGCTCAAGCGGTTGGCACCTTCACAACAGCTCAAGACAGCGGCTTTCACAAAAACATCATAATGCTCATCCTGAGCTGGATACAAATTGCTACCTAGTAATCCTGTTCCGTTGCTACCGGCCCCCCCTATACAGCGTACTCTTGGAAATATGTAATTTCTGGGAGATGGCAGGCACGCTGAGTTTGCGCTCGCGATACAAAGTTTCAGCAACCATCGCCGTGGCTTCAGATTGTGCGGACAAGCCCTTTGGCCGTCCGCCGACACGCCCGCGAACACGTGCGGCAGACAAGCCAGCCTGAGTGCGTTCACGAATTAACTCGCGCTCAAATTCGGGGTGTAAGCCGGAACCGCCGAAAATTCCGTCAGCTACCTGCGGATGCGATCGGAAAACTGCTTTAACATTATCGCAAGCGTAACGGAAAACAGTTATTTTCCGTTACGGTGGCAATCCCTAGCCAAATTGCCAAGATGGCGGCCTCAGATGGCGGCTGGTGACACGACGGCTTGTTCTACCCCGAATCCTGTGGTCACGTTCGGATACAAGTTCCTTGCATAAATTCCATCGGGCGCTTGCCAGACAAGGCACTTACCTTCGTTTTACATTCGCTTTCAACTAAACCTACCTCACGTAATCGAGGTAAAATTTTTTACCCCGTTTTACTGCCCCAACAAGAATAGTTTTTCTGGTATGGAAAAACACCATCACAACGTCTACATCGATCTCATATACATAAATTATCTCACCTCTCATTTCCTTGGTATATTCATTCGTAACTTTAGCAGATTCAATTTTATTCACTGTGGCCATTTCTATTTGCGCGCCACTCAATCCTGCGTTTCTCCATTCATTAAGCACTCCTTCTGGCACCCATGCTCTGTCTTTTAAAACAAGCCCTCTAAGCAAGGTTTCTAAAGTCTCAGCAGAAGGGCCATCATTTAGTGATACCTCTAAATTGAGTTTTGCTGATGTATCTCCAGACGCTTGCTTGCCGCCCAATACTTGACCAGCCAACGCATCTACATAATTATTAATGGCAGAATGCGGTGAATCAGGTGACACTGGCGATTCCGCAGGTTTTCCTACAGCAACAATTTTTTTTGCGTCTACATCACCTTGCTCTGCTGCTTTTTTATACCACTCCATAGCCTTAGTTTCATTCCTGGCAACCCCCAAACCCTGTGAATACATCTTTCCCAACATGCTTTGGGCTATCGAATAACCTTGATTAGCTGCATCTTGTATACATTCAAATCCTTTCTTTTCATTTTTAACAACACCTATACCATAGGCATACATATACCCCAAGTGACTTTGCGCAATTACACTACCCTGACTGGCCCCCTTCTGCACCCACTCAAAAGCCTTATCGACATCTCTATTAACCCCTTCGCCATTTTCATACATCCCTCCCAAATTATTCTGTGATAATGCGAACCCTTGGTCTGCCGATTTCTGAAACCAATCAAAGGCTTTTTTACTATCCTTTTTAACGCCAATCCCCTTCTGATACATAATCCCCAACACACCTTGACAGCGCGCACTCCCATTTTCCGCGCCTGCTTGGAGATATTCAACTGCACGAGTAAGATTTTTTTCGACGCCCATTCCTTCAAAAAAGGAATAACCAAGAACAAACTGCGCACCTATATCACCTTGCCTTGCTTTCTCTTCTAATTTCGAAGCGGTTTTTTCATTAAAACCACCTTCAAATCCTTTATCATCCAAATGAAGATATTTGAGAACTAATTTATCCCCTCGATGGAATGCCTCGACAATTTGCTTAGACGTCATTAGATCCCAATTTCCAGGCGCACTTTCTTCAGATCTATTCACAGGCATGAGGCTCGGAGCAACAGCGGGTTTCGGCTCTTCGCCCTCCTTGGTTGCTCCTTTCTCTAGCATGGAGCCTGTTCCTTTTCCAGAGCGCGAAACCTTCCTCAATACACTTTCACTCTGACTTACCAACTCCCCTATGCGTCTGTAATTCCATTCCAAAGCAACTTCATTCCGGCGTGATTCTGAAACCGCCGATAATGCCTGATCCCGTGCTATTATCCACTTTCTCTGCTTGTCTCTTAATTCCAATTGATCATCTGCGCTTAAATTATCTCGAAGATTTCGATATGCTTTAGCCAGATTTTCATCAACATTCCTAACTTCTGAATTGCTTTCGAGTAATTGTTCATACGGAGACGCCGCATAAAGCTCGATCTCAGGTGTAATAATAAAATAAACAAATAGCAGAAGGATGAAATTCAGTGACCTTTTTTGATTCACCCCAACACTGTTGACTTAAATTAGCGGCCATTCCAGCGGGAATTGAAAAAGTATATCGATACTGCATTTCCGTCATCTCTCACACCTCAAAACATTTCTCCACCAATCATCCACAATTCCTTTCCTAAAGACCTGAGTGACGAGCAGTTTTCTAAACTCAAACGACGGATCGACGCAGGCGAACAAAAGGCAATGGTGGCTCGGGATTTTGGAATCAGTAGGGAGACTCTGTATCAGTACCTCCGGAGGAACTAAACATAGCCTTGGGTCTTAGGAGGAAATCTCCGGACCATTTTTGAGCTAGGAGTATCTTTAAGCGGCGATGCTTTTTTTGGTGTCGGAGTCAGTTCTTTTGGTGGTGGCATTTCAATAAGCAGGCCGCCATCTGAGTCGCTTTCATCCACTTTGAGTTGATTTCCGGTTTTGGTGTAGTAGCGCGCGCGATTCTTGGAAGCATCGAGGATTGGTTCCCAAAATAATTCACCTCTTTTGATCTGAGTTGCCCACGCCTGTAATCGGCTGATTTTGATGCCGTCTTGCGTTGTAAACCCTCTGAATTCATACAGGCCTAGCCAGGAACGTGTTCCTTTAGCCAGAGAGCATTCAAGGCAAACGAAATGTCTGTTGATGGTCGGGGAAACAACAAAATCGAGGACCAAAAACTCGGGCCTGGGGATATTTGGTAATTCTCCCAGAGCGAAAGTTGCCCGCAGATCTGCGTATGTTGTTAGAGAAAGGGAGCCGAGTGGATGGAGAAGAGGTTTGTTAGCCATCCTGAGTTTTTGGTGTCTTTTTTTGGGAAGACAACTTTTTTTCCAAAAACTTTAGGTGGTCGGACTGGCGATTACTCGCCGAGTGTTCTCAAAACTGTCAGTGGAGTTCTTCTGCTACAGTAAACACAAAAAAACAAGTGTACCAACGCCTTGTGTTGAAAAAGGAAGCGCCTAAAAGTCGATGTTGCATAAATAGCGTTAAAACTGCATAAGCGTGATGTATGGTAATAACGCTACTAAATCAAAAGGGTGGAGTGGGTAAATCCACGGTGAGCTATTTGCTCGCGTGCGCCCTCAAAGCCGCCCACGTTGACGTTTCGATTTTGGACCTCGACCCGCAGGGCACGCTTGCGAGTGCAGCCAGGCGCCTTGGAGAGATACCTCTCGCAAACGACCGCTCTACACCAATTGTCATCCAAGACACGGCTGGACATCTGGATCTTGATAATCCGGTTAATCGAGCTGCTACAATGACGGTCATTCAGGAATCCGACCGCATTTTGCTCATCTCAGAAATGTCACTGCCTTGTGTCGAGGCCGCTGCCACGACTGCCGCATTTTTGAAAACGTACCAACGACCAGAATCAAAGGCATTGGTCGTTTGGAATAAAGTCCGCGTTGGTACCAGCACCGGACAACAGGACCAGTCCGAACTGGCTAAAGCCGTTGGTTTGCCTGGTGCAAAAAACTGGCTGCCGTTGGCTTCTTGTTATGAAGACACACTCGCCATTGGGTATGGACCGGCACTGAAAGGCAAACCAGCGCTTCGCAAGATTATAGAAGCCTTGGCGTTGGAAGTTCTAGCGTAAAAACGGTTTTAGCGTTAAAACGTAAAAACTAGTATAAGCGTCATAATATGAAAACCGAAAAAACAAACGCGATTTTGGCCGCCGCCAATCTGGCCGCCGCCGCCGCCCAGACAAAAATTCAGCCTGAAGTTCGCCCCAGAAAACCGAAGAGGGTTCGGTTTTCTGGTTATTTTTCAGATGCTGAAAACGAAGCCTTAAAAACAATTAGAACAGCGTTTGCGGGGGATCGTCTGCCAGACAATGTCATTGTTCGTGCGGCGGTAAGGGCAGCTGATCCTGCGGCTCTCAGAAGCCATTTTGCGGCTATTTTCGCCGAAGACAGAAGGCTCAAAGACTAGAAGGAGGGTTGAGTCATCCCAATGAAACGACCTTCAAAAAATGAGCCGGTCGCTCCTTCACCACAGGCGATTCAACTCGAATTGCTCGCTCCATGGTTCGGTGCCGCCAGCGACGAATCGCGGACGTTGGATCTTTTCGATGCGATCCCAAAATATCCATTTCCGACCACGCGTGTAGTTTCAGAACCCACTCGAATTACTGCAAGTTTCACGGTGGGGAAGGAGAGCTATTCGGTTGAAATCGTGAATGCTCAGATCAAGGACAAGAGCACACAAAAGGAAATACTGGTGTTTCCTGGAGCGCGAGAGGAGTTGGTAGAACGAGCACTTCGCTTTATTGCCATTCAGCAATCCGCACGGACTCATTTGGCAGAAGACGAAAAAACCGGCCAGCCGAGTATTACCGTCTTCTTCACCGTTTCGCAGGTGCGGCGGCACCTTGAAGACTTGGGACACGGGTACAAGGTGGCAGAAATTAAGGAAGCGCTTGATATTCTGTCAGGTACAGAAATCATCGTATCGTCTACCACGCACGAAGGAGAGAAAGGTGTGCGCAAGAGACATCTGAAAGCACCGATCCTAAGCAACTACATCGGCGATATGTTGGACGGAGACGTCACTGGGGATGATTCGAAAGTTGGTATGACGTTCCACCCTTGGGCTACTCGGGCAATCGTTGATTTGGCTTATTATCCGATAAACCAGTTTCGTGTCGGGACTCTGAAAAAACCGTTATCTAGGTGGTTAACTTCGCGATTGAGCCATAATTTTCGCCAAGCCTCAAAGTTTGGGTTTATCCAAAAGAGAGGTTACCATATTGCGCTTGAAACGATGCTGCTTGAACGTGCTCTAACAAAAGAGCCCAGAATGCGTGATACTGTACAAACAGTTCGGGTTGCTCTGAAAGAGATGGCAGGACGTGGAATTTTAGAAAAGGGAATGCCGTTCGAGGAGGCTCTAGTCTTTGCTCCTACTGGACAAAAGAAAATCATCGGTGCCGTATGGACGCTCTATCCGTCCAATGCGCTCGTATCCGAAGTGATCGAAGGGAATAAGACGATGCGGGCGCTTAAGGAGGAAAAAGCAAAAGGAGAAGAAGACAGGGGACGACGAGAGCTCTTCCCGTCATAAGTGACGCTGGGCCGGGTTGCGTCACCCTCCTTGTTCTCTTCGAAAGAGGGAGAAGCAGGACACCAACTAACCCGGGGGAAATAAGCGCACCTTGCCTAAAATGGGCAAAAAGGGCGGGGGAAATAAGCGCGCCTTTGTCCAAAACTCGGGGGAAATAAGCGCGCCTTTCTCTTAAAAGCATCTGGCAGCCCTCAAAACTCGGGGGAAATAAGCGCGCCTTTGTTTTTTCGTCCTGGTCTCCGGGGGAAATAAGCGCGCCTTTGCCCTAAAACTCGGGGGAAATAAGCGCGCCTTCAGGCCTTTCTAAAATCGCATCTCCTTTAAAATAAACCGCTTCGCGAGTTGTTCACATTTTCTATCCCTTTCTTTATCCCTTTATCCAACCAAGAGAAGAGATCAAGGCGCCTAACGGCGCTCAAAAAGGACGGCTTTGCCGACCCCGTTGGGGCAAAGACATTCAACGGCCTACGGCCTATTACTTTTAATACCCCCCACGAGCCCACCGTTTCGAACATCAACCGTTCGGTACAGGGGCCTGCGGCCCCCCCGGCATTCGCCGGGCCCCCCCGCATGTCTCTAAGAAAAAAAGGGGAAGACTTTCGCAGTAGATATGTCCTTTCGGCGCTCAAAAAGGGCCGCTCCTGCCCTTTTCTTTAATTGAGTGCACATCTTTCCATTCACCAATCCCTGGCGGCCTTTACGGCCTTCTAGGTATCTCTGGCTAAGCCGTCCTTTAGTTTCGCCTTTTCCAAAAACCGTTGAATCGTAATTCCCACGTTTTGAATCTTTGGGGGGGCTGGCGCTGCTTTATATTTGAAGTAAGCCTCACGCTAAGAGCATTTTATATGCCAGAATAGCAAATAAAATGAAACCTCCAAAATGCATCAGATGACCAACTGGTCGATCCTCTTCAGAAACCAAAAAACCTCCAAATAATAGAGCGGGAGCTGCCAGCCCTACGCCAACTCCCCATCTGATTTCACTCCAAAACCCATCCCAGGCTTCCTGTCTTGTGGCTTTGTCGTACAGGTGCGAGCCACAGCACATCCCAAAAACAAAGATACCACCTACGAGTAAAACTGCGCAGCAAACCGTGATCAGCGACTTTCCAACCTGAACGCGATTGATCGCGCCCGCTGCTGCCGCTTCAACTGCCTTTTCGACCGTTGGAACCAACGCCGCTACCGCGTTGTTTACGTTTGCTGTAGCTTGAACTGCGGCTGAACCAGCCGCAGTTTTCGCCGCAGTACTGATGCTCTGAGGGATTGCAGCATACAGATTTTGATAGTGCTGCAGGGCCATGATAATGACCCAAAGTGCATCATTATTTTTTAATCCAAGTGCATCTCTAACGCGATACATTTGGTGCATCTCTTGGTCACTTGGATCCCTCCCAAGCATCTTCTTAAAACTATCACTTATATCACTCATTTGAGACAATTTGTTCTAGGCACTTTTGCACTTCGTTGCGCCACCTGTTGAGTTCCGCTCTGTTTCCTATTGGAAGTTCTTTTAGTGCAAAAGAGATGCTCATCCTGTTACTATAAATGTCATCACTTACACGATCCGCTAAATCAGGAAATGTCACTGATTTGCCACCTCTGGTTTCCACTTTGGATCTCAAATTTGATTCATTATATAGTTCAAATTTGTTTTCAGCTCCGAAATATCCGTTCCGAATTACATGCAGCTCTGAATCAGGAATTGCATCCAAGTATTCCTTCAAAAGTTCTAAGCTGTCACGCTGTCTGTTAATCACCCAAAACGTTACTAGTTTTCGTTTTAGTTCAGACAGTGTGCTGCTTAATGTTCCGCAGTAAGTTCCGAAACTAATGTTATTTCTGGCTGCAGAATTGATAACAACAGTGCTTTCCGTGTTTTCGGAACATAGATTCACAAGTTGAATCCAACCATCGGCTTCATCCAAATTTAAAAGTGCTGTTTTTGTGCTGCTTTGGTAGCACTTGTAAACATCCGGATTTGATGTGTCGGATTCGATCAGCAAAACATTACGTTCATGTCTGTGAAGATAATCCAAAGTTGCCATGGTTACGAGAGACTTCCCCACTCCTCCCTTACATCCTCCAATCAGGTATATTGGTTTTGCCATGATATGTGGTTATAGTTTTTCACTATCTGGTTTTGGAGAAAACTCTGCCTTTTTTTGATCTGAAGTGTCTTTTAAAATGACACTTTTTGATCCCGATTTTTCTGAACGCTTATCAGATACTTTCCTTTTTGATTTTCCATCATTCACCCTTTGCAGGTAATTTTTTAGTGTCGGTGTCGCAAAATCAAGACCCTCTCCTCTCAAGAGTTCCGATATTTGATCAAGTGTGTACCCACGTTTTTTTAGATTCGCTATCTCCTTTGCTAAAATTTTAACGGTCTCTTGTTTGCTTAGTGACTGTTTGCTTTTTTCGACAGGAGGCAAAGATCGAAGTTTCTTCGACACAGATTCGATCTTCTCAAGCGTATACTTCTCTGAATGTTTTTTCATGCGATTCCGAAGTTATATCGCAAAATATGTTGCCTCAAACAAATTTGTGTTTGAAAATTGCTTCCAAACAATAGGACGATCCTGAATACAGGATGGCCTTTGTCATACACATGCTGAAGCATGTGTACAAAGGTCGCCTGACCATTCGGCGCTTCGCTTCTCACAGTCAGGCTAAATCCTGCAAGGGGAATCCCCTTGACCCCATCTGTGCTGGCGCATTCGCTCACTTTCAGTTCACTTAAAACCTGCTCACCATCAAATCGCTATGCCATTCCAGCAACAAGGTGACGAACCATTAAGCGCCGTTGTAAATATACGTCTTACCGAGGCCGAAAAAGCCCAATTGCAGGAGGACGCAGACCTGGCCTCTTTGAGTGTGTCCGCACTGGTTCGGCGCCGCTATTTCGGAAGGCCAATTATTGCCAACACTGACGCCATAGTCCTCAAAGAGCTGCGCCGCCTTGGAGGATTGCTGAAGCACATTCACAACGAAACTAACGGAGTTTACAGCAAAGAAACATCAGGTGCACTAGTTGCACTGACTGCGTATATCGAAAGGCTCAGCCATGATCGTAAAAAAAGTTAAGAATCCAAAAAAGACTGCGTCAAAGACTGCGCGTGTCTTTGGCTTAACGGATTACATTCTTTCGCCGGAAATGGCGAAAGAGAATGAAAAGTGTGTTTACAGTGGTGTTCGCGGATTTCTGTGCCCTGATCGCCCAAGTCAACAGTCAGAGATGCTGGCTCTTTCACAGGAAGCGGTCCGGAGCAAGGATACGATTAACCACTACGTGTTAAGCTGGCGAGAAGGCGAACGACCAACCCCAGAGCAAATCGAAGAAGCCGTAGGTATCTTCCTGAAAAAGTTAGGATTGGAAGATCATCAAACGATTTACGGGCTCCATGCGGATACTGACAATTACCACCTCCATATAGCAATCAACCGGGTTCACCCAGAGAGTCTGAAGCCAATTAAAATAAACAAGGGATTTGATATAGAATCCGCACATGAGGCTATTGCTTTAATCGAAAAACGACAGGGATGGCGGAGAGAGAAAAACGGCAGATATCATGTGTTGGATGATGGATCTATTGGGCCTAAACCGGATTTCTCTGAGAGACCGCCTCAACCCGACCAGACGAAGCGGGATATGGAGTACCACACCGGAGAAAAGTCGGCAGAGCGGATCGCGATTGAAGAAGGCGCTCCGATTATTAAGCAGGCTCGAACCTGGCAGCAGTTGCATGAGGAACTTTCAATGAAGGGAATGCGGTATGAGAAGTTTGGAAGTGGTGCAAAGATCTACGTCGGGGACATACCTGTAAAAGCAAGCAGTGCTGCTCGTGAAGCGAGCCTTGCACAGTTACAAAAGCGACTAGGAGCCTATGAAGAACCGATACAGTCAGGTAAACTGGTTCAGCGGGAATCTGAACCAGTTTCACCAAATTTACCCGGCTGGAATGAATACAGCGTCGGACGCAAGAGGTTCTTCGCCGATAAGAATAAAGAAACACTGGCGCTAAAGAAAAAACAGGAGGACGAGAGGAAGGCGCTGTTGGAGCAACAGAAGGAGTATCGGAGACAAATGTTGCGTGGAAATTGGAAGGGCCGAGGTGAACTTCGAAACGGAATGCAGAGTGTAATTGCTGCCGAACAGGCATCAAAAAAGGCAGAGTTAAAAGATCGGCAAAAAAGAGATGGTGAACTTCTCCGGAAAAAGTTCCAGGCCTACCCTAGTCTCAAGGAGTGGCAGCGGGATCGAGGGTTGTCGGAACGTGCTGAAGAGATGAACATCGTAGGTGATAGCTACGATCTACCGACCCCCCGGGATATTCGGTCATTCGTGGCGGAAATTTGCGAAAACTACGTCAGCTATACCCGCAAAGATGGTACAGGAATCGGATTTGTGGACAAAGGTAGAGAAATCCATGTTGTCGATTGGACAAACAAGGATACTACCCTTGCTGCATTGCAGTTATCGGCGCAAAAGTGGGGTAGCTTTCGGATCACAGGGAGTAGCGAATACAAAGAAATGTGCGTCAAGCTGGCGGCAGAACACGGTTTCAAACTTACTAACCCCGAGCTGCAGGAGCACCTCCAGCAGGAAATAAAACGGAAGTCTGAAATTGGAGAACAGAAGAAGCTGGAACCCAAATTACCAACGCAGAAAGGGCCTCGGCGCTAACCACAAGTACCCAGGAACCGTTGATTTGTCGGTTCGATGTGCCGTTCTCAGAGAAAAGCATTCGACAATTTCAGGTTACTACTTCGGGCCATTTGGTTCTTCTGGCTGGCGTGTTGTCTTTCGGATTTTGTTCGGGGTCAGAGCGGGTTCTTCGTGCGCTTTTTCGACTGAGACCATTTTTTTCTGGGCCATCAGCATCACCATCATGCCCTCATCGTGAGTGTCGTCTTCTGGCTCGGAGGCCTTACCGTCGTGCCCGATGAGAGTGTATTGTCCCTTCCCTTTATCTAGAGGGCGCCAGTAGAGCTGGCCGTTATCGACTGCTTTTGCCCAATCGATCGAGCGGATATTTTTTAGCCCGTTGTCAGACATCATGCCTCTGGGGCGATCCAACCCGAGCCAAACATATTTCTCCTGACTTTGCTCATCCTGAGCCTGCCAGTGCGGGTGAGATAAGCAGACCAGATGTTGATTTAAGGCTGTATGTGCAACTAACGCATGGACCGTGTACGGCTTCGGATCTTTTATGTAAGCCAGCGCCTTCTGCTTCGTTCCGAGTTCGACGGCTTCGAATTCGAAGTACTGGACGTTTTCAAAATATAAGGAGAACAACTCCGGAATCCCCTTGTAATATAATAGTGAAAGGTCATCGAAGGAGGCGATTTTTTCGAATTTTTCGCAAAACGGGAATCTTAGTGGTCTGGTCATCTTGAGTCTTTTCTGTTTTTGTAGACTCAAGGAAAGCGTTTTCTTGCCAAACTTTACCCTCTTTTTACGGGGTTAACGGGGGTTGCGTAATTCGGGGTTTGTTTTCTTTTGTTTTTGATCGGGAAAGACAAGTTTTTTCAACCAAGTTTTCCCATCAAACAGTGGGCTCGAAACCCCACTAATTCTATCAGTGGTTTTACTAGGGGAGTTCATCCCATCCCCCTAGGATTTGTTTTCTCATTCCGAGGAGACCCCGATTAAGGCTGGAGAATCAAACCTTCCCCAGGATTGTCGATAAACCAAAGTCCCGACCTGCCGAACAAACTTCACGGGAATCTTTGGATTGTTGATGGGGTCGCTTCAGAAAACGGAAATTAAAGCACGTTAAGGGATTTTTTGAAAAATGGGCCATTGATTATGAGCGACTTGTAATCAGAACATTAGTCGAAGAAGAGGCTTAGAAAAACGCAGATATTCCATCTATAAGATGTTCGAAATCAGTCATTCGGTCGCATTTAGCGTGCGATTTTGTCCGAATTCTGAAGCGACCCCTATTTACAAACTGGTAGCTGGCTTTTTGGGAGGTCAGGGGGGGCGCCTCCTGGGGCATGGGCTGCTCAGATTTTGTTCTCTTGCTATACATGCCGAATATGCCATAAAGGCATAAGGCCTAGATGCGATGAATTACGTAAATCCGAACGCTGTCTTGACCCCCAAAGGTAAGATCAAAAATCTCCACGTCCTTCATGACGGAGGCGAACATAGCTGGTCTCTTGCTAGAATGACTTGGGACAACGCGGAGGTGCTCGCAATGCGTTGGAATGGAGGGATGGTTAACGGAAAGAAAACGTCTGGGAATCCAGTTTCGCGAGGCTATCCAACATGGTTTGTAGTGCCAGACGAAGTTGGCCAAGCACTTCTCCAGATGGTGAAAACAGTCAAAGGGTTCAAGGAAGGGGAAAAATAAAGCACATGTAATTTGATGTGTTAAATTTACTTAAAAATAAATATGTCCGAAACAAAAAGTATACTACCAGGTTATCTCAAAGATAATATGCCGGAAGCCGTATTTCGCAAGGTTTCCGAAATGGATGAGCTAAACCAGGCTGCATACATTGGTGAATTTAAAAAGAAAAAGAAATCAACGCTTGTGGGGTATTTGCTTTTGGGCGGCGGAGTGCATTACATGTATCTTGGGAAATTCTGGCTGTTTTTATTATTTATATTTACTGGCGGAGGGTGTCTTGTTTGGTTTTTAATTGACCTATTCAGGATCCCATCAATGGTTCGGACTTACAATAAAACGATCGCATTAGACGTTCTTCGGGATATTCAGATTTTGCAGTAGAGCCCCAGTCGATCTCTGTGGAGGGGGAGAAATGCAAAAATGCCAGATCCTGAAAACTTGCGGATCTGATGACACCGCTTTGGAATGACGAGGGTATTTAGCTCCTGGAGTGGGGCTAATCCTAATATTTCACCGGTTTTAGTTGGAGGGGTTAGATTTAATCATTTTATGGATTCAGGTAACGTGACAATTTTATCTAAGCTCGACAGATCGATATGAGGATGATTAGGAGTGACGGTTAGTAGTGCTGCCAACCCTTTTCGGTTTTGTCAAAAATGATTGTGTTTTCGAACTTGCAACGCTCGCCCTTTTTTCCGGGCTTATCAAAAATTCCTGCGTTATTTAATCCGCGTGTGGCCCTGAAAATTTCTGTCTCCCACATACAGTCGTCAACAAACTCGATTTCTGCGCTGTAGTAGATGACATACTGAGACAGACCGTCCATCTTCCGTCCGTTAGTCTTCTGGAACGAAACGAGGTGGATTAGGCCATTTGAATAGTTCTGAATCTGCCTTTCAACTTCTCTTCGCGCATCGGTCTCAGAGGGCAATGATTCGAATATCTCTCCAAAAGTTTTCCGAAGTGCTCCAACTATCTTGGTTTCGACAGTGCTGGGAGAGGAAGGTGCCGATTGAGTCGTACTCACCGGTGTGTCATGGCGGGGGTTTGAGTCCTCGCGTCCTGCAGCCTTAGAGCGCCACTTTGCAGCTTCCAATGGGTCTTTGGGAACACCGAAGCCATCTGCATACATGGCGGCGAGATTATTTTGCCCATTTACATTTCCTTGTTCGGCTGCCTTCCGAAACCATCGTACGGCCTCCTGATAATCTTTGGGAACACCGAAGCCATTTGCATACATTGCTCCGAGATCGTTTTGGGCATCTGCGTTACCCTGCTCGGCAGCCTTTCGATACCAATTTATAGCGGCTGCGTAATCCTTGGTTATACCGAGGCCGGTTGCGTACATGGATGCTAGGTTATATTGTGCATTAACATGTCCTCGCTGGGCAGCTCTCAGATACCAATCTAAAGCTATAAGACAATCTTTCGGAACGCCATTCCCATTTGCATACATCATTGCAAGATTATACTGGGCATCCTCAATAACCTGATCGGCGGCCTTTTGAAACCATTGTACGGCTTCCTGATAATCTTTTGGTACACCTAAGCCATTTACATACATTTTTCCGAGGTTATTTTGAGCGAATCCATTTCCGATATCGGCGGCTTTGCGAAACCATCGTGCGGCTTCCTGATAATCTTGTTGGACTCCTCTGCCATTTGCATACATTTCTCCGAGGTTATTTTGCGCATTCCAATGGCCCTGTTCAGCGGATTTCCGGTACCACCGTACGGCTTCCATGTCATCTTTCGTGACGCCAAGTCCATCCCCGTACATGTACCCCAGGTGCATCTGGGCATTTGGGTTACCCTGTTCGGCAGCCTTTCGGAACCAGCGGGCAGCCTGAGTATAATTCCTTGGAACTCCGTTACCGTCTAAATACATTTCTCCGAGGGTTGTTTGGGCCCAGGCGTCACCCTGCTCCGCTGTTGACTGAAGAGATTCTAGAGGTTTATCTGTGCTAGACGCAAAGGTTTCGGCGCCTAAAAAAGCCAAGAGAATCATGATAGTGAGTGGGATAGTCATGATAATCGATCTACAGCAAAAGTAATAATCGGCATTTCCTTTTTGCGTACGTATGGGGAAAAGGGCTGAATCAGAGTTGCGGGTTAAGTGAGAATTGTTTTTTCCCCTCTTGCGGCGTTCGTCCACCGGAAAACGGCTACTGCTCTTGTAACCGGCCCGGCAAAAGCTTTAGGAACGCTTGGGCATGCCGGGTGTCGTCAGGATATCCTCGAAGCGAATGGGAAGGGTGCGGGCGGCGGAACGCAAAGAAGCGGGCTGGCAAAAAAAAGTAGCCCAACCCCAGGGCGGCCCCTGTAGAAAAGCCCCCGCTACGCTCCGGCTATCAATGTTGCGGCCTTTAGTCGCATTATAAGGCAAAATTTCTGTATGGAACAAAATGAACTAAATACTCACTTGAGGCAGATTAGTAAGCATTTTATAAAATCAGAAAACTGCAATAATTTTGTCCAGTTGAAGTGTGGATAATTATGCGATGAGGGGCAATGGATAATGCCCAATGCATCTACCCACGGATATTCAGCATTAAGAACAGAGGTGTTTGCAGTCGGTGCCAAATCTTGAATCTGTTGCGCAAAAGGTAAAATTAACCGGATAGCAGAAGCTAAGTCGCGGTTCGTTCTTGCTTTGTATTTCAATCTTGCTGAAGGATTTACCGATAGGGATTGCAGGAATTTTACTTGTGCAGCGTGTGTTGTTTTCGGTGGTCCGCTGTAAGTGTGACACAAAAAACTTTTGGCAAGTTTCTCTGTCGCCATCTGCAAAAAGTGCAAACAGTGGCAAAGCTCAACGGCTCCGTTCTTGTTCTCTCGCATTAGCTTTTCGAACAAACGGAAATCACTTTCAGCCTGGGCGTAAAACGCACTCGCCCAATTCACGGGACAATAACGGTTGCTGATTCCCAAGAGCCCCAGTCCGCAGGCAAACTTCCCTTACGCTCCTCGCTTGGATGCACTAATGCAACTCCCGATAAAGCTGGCATTCCACATGTTCTATCTGGTGGAAAATAAAAAGGTTCTACCACCGGACTTTGCGACGGAAGGACATTTTCTGTGACTTCAACAAGTCGAACTTCGGTAGGTGATGGAAACCAATAAATCTTGCTGATTTGAGGATCTCCAATCTTTGCCTCTTTAACCAGTATATCTACTTGGTTCTTAAGGTCTTCGTTTGAAAAAGGTTCTGCCATAAAATTAAAAAGTGGGCTGAACAACTTTCTGTAGGCTACCTCTTCAGGAGAGCTTCCGCAAGAACAGGAAAACTGTAATCTTGAAGTGTACTCTAACCGGACGTCAGGAATCACCGCAAAACTGCGTCAGAATAGGATCGGTTTTGACATTAATTGACACAACACACGGGAGGTCATAGAGTCTTTCCTGACACATGGACACAGGAACTCGCTCAATAGGACAAAAAGTCGGTTATGTCCGAGTCAGCAGTTTCGATCAGAATCCCGAACGCCAATTGGAAGGTGTTCCC
>JBAWWF010000006.1:0-15904 GCA_037146895.1 Alphaproteobacteria bacterium
GCTCCACAAGAAGAGCTAACGTTTATGGGAAGCATAATGGCGTGGTTTAAATCATTCAATACAACCGCATCATCTATGACCAGAGAAGATATAACCGATGCACTCTTTGGAACAAGAGACTAAATGCTTTCACGCGTAGGTTCTTCGGTATCTAAATAGTTACCGTTTTCCTCATAAGAGTCGCGTGGATAGGACTGCGGAAAAGAAGATGGCTCATCAGGGTAAGGGGCACCCTTTTTGCCACAAGCACTCAAGATAGTGAACACAAATACCGCCACGCTAACTCTCAAAACAACAGTAAAGCTTGTTATATCCAGACCCCTTATCTAACCATGGTGGGCGATGACGGGATTGAACCGCCGACCCTCTCGGTGTAAACGAGACGCTCTACCGCTGAGCTAATCGCCCCACATGATAAGTTACACAATAAAAAATAACGTTTACCAATTGCAAGTAAATTATTTGTGCACAGCTTCTTTTAATTGTTTTCCTGCTCGAAATTTAGGCAACGTTTTGGCAGGAATTTTAATTTCCGCACCCGTGCGCGGGTTGCGTCCTTTAGTAGCAGAACGTTTCGCTGTACAGAAAGTACCGAAACCAACGAGACGAACCTCGCCACCTTTGCTTAGAGCTTTAGTAATTGCTTTGATCGTTGCATTAATCGCTTTTTCAGAAGACACCTTTGGCAATCCTGACAAGGTTGCAACTTGATTGACGAGATCTTGCTTATTCACAATAGTTATCCTCGGTTAATGGTCCTACAATAAGAATTGTAAAATCCCTTTTAGAAAACGGTCAAGCCTATTTTTCAAATTTCTCGTAATTTTTATCTTTCTCGTAATTTTTTTTGTGACTGCCCATGGATATTCTTTCTAAAAAAGATCCTGGATTGCCACGACCGTGTTCCACGGCCTCGCAATGACGGCTGGTGGGGGTTGTTCGCCACCACTAACCTCTCCGCCGTCATTGCGAGGCCCATCTTGGGGCCGCGGCAATCCAGGATTATGCAACCTCACGGTGTTTGATCATGGCCCGAGGTGTTAATTTTTCTCATCATGGGACAAATGATTTATTGACCATAATTAATATTTTTTATAATTAAAAAGCATAGGATCTACTTCTATGCCCCAAAATAAAACACCCCAAAATTCATGAAGGATAATTTGCATGACATTATGGCAGCAATTCAAACAAACATTCCCTTCACACGCTAGAACCAAAGCCAGCGCAGTTGGATCGATGGTTGTTACCAACATTTTAGGACAACCGCAATGGACACCGCGACGCTATGACACGCTCGCGGAAGAAGGCTATCATAAAAACGTCATCGTCAATCGCTGTGTTAATTTAATTGCACGCGGCCTTTCCAGCATCCCCTGGTTGCTATACCGTGGCGAACACGAAATTGCGCAACATCCGTTGCTCACGCTTCTAAACTCACCGAGCCCACGCCAAGCTGGATCATCTTTTATGGAAGAAATTGTCAGTTATCTATTGCTATCCGGCAACGCCTATATAGAAGCTGTCTTAGATGAGCACCAACACCCTGCGGAGCTCTATTGCCTAAGACCAGATCGTGTAAAAGTCGTACCTGGTCCTGGCGGCGTTCCTCAGGCGTTTGACTACACGGTCAGCGGTCAGTCAAAACGCTTGGGCGTGGATCCCTTAACCGGACACTCCTGTGTCTTGCACATTAAGCTTTTTAATCCCTTAAATGATTGGTATGGGATGAGCCCGCTTGAGGCAGCAGCAGCATCGATTGATCAGCATAACGCCGTGGGTAATCATAACCTAGCCCTCCTCCAGAATGGCGGCCGACCGTCAGGGGCCTTTCTTATCCGCTCCAGCCCCAACAGTCCATCGCTAACAGATCAGCAGCGCGAAACTTTGCGCCACGATATCCGCGATGTGTATGAAGGGACACGCAATGCTGGAAAAATCATTGTGCT
The DNA here is from genome assembly GCA_037146895.1 of Alphaproteobacteria bacterium. Taxonomy (GTDB): domain Bacteria; phylum Pseudomonadota; class Alphaproteobacteria; order Paracaedibacterales; family JBAWWF01; genus JBAWWF01. The sequence continues at coordinate 1,950 of JBAWWF010000006.1, forward strand.
CGAAGGGGATTTCGATTGGAAAGAAATGGGATTATCTCCACGCGATCTTGATTTCATCGAAGGAAAGAATGTGTCCGCCAGAGAGATTGTCCAGGCTTTCGGTGTGCCGCCTATGCTAGCGGGAGTTCCTGGTGATGCAACATTCGCTAACTATCGCGAAGCCCGCTTTCATCTTTGGGAAGATACGATCCTACCATTGCTGGAATTATTAATGTCAGAATTGAATCTATGGCTAACACCCTTTTTCCAGGAAAACCTAAGTATCAGCTATGATTGCGATGCCATTCCAGCCTTGGCACCACGCCGCGAGGCACAGTGGCAAAAAATCGCCAATGCTGATTTCTTAACGATCAATGAGAAACGCCAGGCCGTGGGCTATACACCTATTGCTGGCGGCGACAATTTCTTTATTCCCCAAGCAGGAGACTCTGATGCACAAAACTCTGAGCTATCCCCTACATCTTAAGTCCACCCTAGAGGACGGTTCCTTTTCTGGCTATGCCAGCGTCTTTGATATAGTTGATCGGCAAAACGAACAAGTCGCCTACGGTGCTTTTACAAAGAGCCTGCACACATGGCAAAAAAAGGGGAGCTTGCCAAAAATGCTGTGGCAACACGATCCGAAAAGCCCCATAGGGGTATGGAATGAGATTCGCGAAGACCAGCACGGATTATATGTTTCTGGGCAATTGCTGCTGGATGTCCAGCGCGGCCAAGAAGCGTATAGCCTGATCAGAAAAGGCATTATCGACAGCCTTTCTATCGGATTTACCGTAGCGCGCTCAAGGAAAAGCTACATTGCCAAAACGCGGGTCCTCGAAGAAATCGACCTGCACGAAATATCTCTCGTCACTTTTGCAGCAAATATACAGGCCAGGATTACCAGCTGCAAAGCCATAACGTCGACAAAAGACGTGATGGAAAAAATCCAACGCCTAACAACACTTATTAGGGAGTAAAGATTTCCATGGAACATCAAGATCAATCGATCCATCAAGCACTTGATACACTGGGTGAGGCTTTCAATGAATTCAAACACACCAATGATGAGCGGTTACAACAATTCCAAAACCGAGTTAATAAAGTTGAGGTTGTATTGCGCCGTCCAAGCCTTGAGACTAAGTCTGATGAGCATCACGACACAATCCCCTTTATGGATTACGTCCGTAAAGGTCAGGATGAATCCAATCTACAGGTCAAATCTCTAACGTCGGCACAAGATGGCAGCGGCGGCTTTCTAATTCCTAAACCTGTCATCGATAAAATCCACAGCACGCTGCAAAGCTATTCTTCCCTCAGAAACATCGCCCGCGTCACAGAAGTTTCAACGGATGCGCTCGAGCTCTTGCTTGACAAGGGAAATGCGGACGTTGGTTGGGTTGCCGAGACCGATGATCGCCCAGAAACCAACACCCCTGAGTTTGCTAAACTACGCATCCCTGTGCATCAGGTTTATGCTAAGCCACGGGCTAGCCAGAAGTTATTGGATGATGCTTGCATTGACCTCGAGTCATGGTTGATCAGTAAGATTGCTGACCGCATGGCTGAAGCAGAGAATCAAAGCTTTATTAAAGGCGATGGCAACAATAAACCCAAAGGCTTTTTGACCTATCCGACGGTACCTTTGGGGCAAGCGCGTTGGGGCAGCTTTGAGGAAGTTCGCTCTGGCAAAAATGGCATCATCGATGACCCTGATGTTCTGCTGACGCTCTTTCATGCTTTGAAGCCGCAATACCTTAAGGGTGCGGCCTGGCTAATGTCGCGCTCGACCTGTGCTGCGGTGCGTCAACTGAAGGACGCCAACAAACAATACCTCTGGCAGCCAGGGCTGCTGGCTGGAGCACCGAGTAGCCTCCTCGGCCATCCGGTTATCATCAGCGATGATATGCCCGCCCTTACCCGCGACGAGGCTAGCAAAGCCATTGCCTTCGGCAATTGGTATGAGGGGTATCAGATCGTTGATCGGGCTGGCGTTTCCCTCTTGCGCGATCCCTACAGTGCCAAGCCCTATGTGGAATTCTATGCCACTAAGCGCGTTGGTGGCGATGTCATTAATTTTGATGCAATCAAAATTATCAACTGCGCCGAAGCTGATTAACTATGCTGTACCGTTCAGAAGCTTCTCCTATCCCTCTTATCAGTCTGCAAGAGATCAAGACGCATCTGCGTCTTGATCATGCACTGGAGGATGAGTACTTACAAAACTTGATTCAAGGTGCCACAGAATGGGTTGAGCACGAGATAGGACGTGCACTTTTATACCAGACTTGGGTAAATGTCCATCAACCAAACGAATGCACATTTGAGCAACAAGCGACAATTTCTATTGATCTTGAGTATCCACCCCTCGTCGAAATCGTGTCCATTGAGGCACTGCTAGCCGACGGTGCTAAAAAGCCAATCCGGCGTTATGTTCTGAACACTAACAATCTCATGCCGCGTCTGTCTCTGGGGTATCAACATCATCCGATTGCTATCACCTATCGCTGCGGTTATGGCGAGCGTCCAATAACGGTTCCGCCAACTTTACGGCAAGCTGTTCTAACGGTCGCAACTAAATTTTATGAAGACCGTAGTCAAAATACAGAGTTAAAGACTCCATTACTGCAAAGCCTGCTCAATCCCTTTCGTGTTATGAGGATACGATGAAACAACGCACGACTATCTTACGAGAACCGATTAGCCTTGTGGAGGTGCGGCTCCAGGAAAATGATGACGGCATTTATGAGGAAATCCTCACGGATATCGCCAAGGTGTGGGCTGACATTCGTAGCCTGCCGCCGTCCACCATGGTTGAAGGCGACGGCTGGGGGAAGCACTCATTTCCGACGGCCTTCTATCGCGTGCGCATCCGATGTCAGTCGCTGGATTTTCAACGCATCTACTGGCGGCAAAAGATTTATGGCCTAGCGGCTACAGCAACCCCTGACCCGACGAGACAGTGGCTTGATTTTGTGGTGTGTGAGAAACGATGAAGGATTCCTGGATTGCTTCGCTTTGCTCGCAATGACGAATGTGACACAACCGCTCTCTTCGTCATTGCGAGGCCCCTCTTGGGGCCGCGGCAATCCAGGTACTTTCATTAGCGAGTTATACCAGAGTAATTACCAAAAAATCTCTTCGTAAAGGTCTCTCCATTCTGGATTATTAGCTTCAATCAATTTAATTTTCCTAGCTCTGGAGCCACTTTTGATTTGTTTTTCTCTGTTGATCGCAACCTCCATTGTTGCTAACAGTTCATAAAACACAAGCATCTTACATGAATGTTGCGAGGTGAAGCCTTTTATGATCGAGTTTTTGTGTTCATAAACTCTTCTTACAAGGTCAGAAGTAACACCAGTGTAAAGTGTGCCGTTTTTTTGATTAGCCATAATGTAAACTGCTGGTTCTTTCATATGATTCTACTTTTAAATTAAGCTCCTGGATTGCCGCGGCCCCAAGAGGGGCCTCGCAATGACGAAACGGAGTATGCGCAATTTAAGTATCATACATCTTCAAACATCTCAACCAAAGGGTTCACACATGAAAACTGATCATGGATTATTCCCCGCGTTACGGCAAAAGCTTGCGCAGGTTCCGCAGCTGGAGTCTGTGAAGATCTATCTATCGCAACCGCCACAGCAGCACTACCCTATGATAATTCTACAGTCCGAACAGATCAGAGCTGCATATGGGAAAAAACGTATCCTCTTTTCAGGAGAAATTAGCATAGCTGCCACGCAACAAGCCATACTCCCTTTCTACGGCCAACTCATGGCTGTGGCTTTTGAGGGAGGGCCACTAATGCTCGAAGACCAAACCCAAGCAAGTATACGCTTTATCGAACATACATTTACCCCTATCGACAAGCACGGCATTTGCGCCCTCAAGCAATCTTTTGCCGCGCTCATACACTAGTGAAGGAGAATAACATGTCACCAGAAGAAGAGACGGAGGACGCAACCACCACGCCATCGGCAGATCTCATAGCGGAAGCTATGACACAGTATTTTCGAGAACTCGCTTTGGGGCGCATAGTTGAATTGCCGCGCTGGGTGCAATAACTATGGAATCTGAACTAATTCTCAGCATTGGCGGACTGCCGCCCTTGTCGGCGCGCGGTTGTACCCAGGAATTAATGCCCATCCAACAAAACCTTTTTCGCCGCACCATTAATGGTTCGCTGCTTTATTTAGGGCAAAAAACCCAGCAGCGTTATCGCTCGATCATCACCTGCCAGGACCAGTCTGTGCTCGCAACAGAAGGATTATGGCCAGGGCAACATTTAAGGATGGGGTGCATCCAACGCCTATGGCAAAAGGCCGATGGCAATGCTGATGGTGCAGAGGTGTTGCTGGAACGCGAGGCGATAGAAGGGTCTGTAATTGCCGTTGATGATAAGCAGAATAACCTACGTATCCTTGAACAAGCGGGCCGCAAAGTCCGGCTCGCCGCCTCGGAGACCCCAGTCTTCCTAAGCTACCGCCCCTGGCTCGACGTCCAAGTCATTAACTTCAAACTCTTAACCCACGAATGGGACATCAAAGCCGCCTGGCGCCTCGAAGTTGAGGAAAACTGATGACAGTAAGCATATATTGTGTTAGCGCTACAGGAATAATAAATTTGCCACTTGGGAACTCAGAACATGCTGAGTTGATTGCAATTATTGACACAAAGCAATGGATAACCGAGCTAAAGCGCAGAGTGCAGCACTATGGCTACAAATATGATTATAAGAGCAGAGACATAGATCAAAACCATTATCTCGGCCAGATTCCGGATTGGTTGCATGACATATGTGAAAAATTGCGCACTGAAGGGATTGTTGCTCATTATCCAGATCAAGTAATTATTAATGAATACACTCCAGGACAAGGAATTAGCGCACATATAGATTGTGTTCCTTGCTTTGGCAACACTATTTGTTCACTAAGTCTAGGTTCAAGATGCGTTATGGACTTTACCAAAAACACTTTTAAGAAATCCATACTACTAGAACCAAGGAGTCTATTAACATTACAAAATGATGCCCGCTACCTATGGAAGCATAGCATCCCTGCCCGCAAAAGTGACCGGACTGCGTCTGCTAACCTTGTCCGAGACAGGAGAATATCACTTACTTTCCGTTCTTTGGAGACAGTTCGTTTAGAGATGATTGAGGATATGGAGGATACTGAACTGGCCCTATACCGCCTGAAAAATCCTCAAAAAATGTGGACACAAGAAGAACTAGAGGCGGAGCTTGAGTTGGAAAATTGAGTGGTAAGGCTAACCCCTGGCCATCTCTTTGCGGGTTTCTACATAGGAAATATAGAAAGTACCGACGATAATTAAGCCAGTTCCTAGCAAGGTGGTTAGAGTGGGGATTTCGTGGAAAAGTAGAAACCCTAGCAGGGCAGAAAAGATAAACTCGACATAGCGAAACGGCATCAACGCTGATGCTTCAGTCGCTGAGAACGCGCAGAAGAGACAAACCTGGATTAAGTTCGCGCCAATCCCCAAAAGGAAGAGCAATCCCAATTCTCCCAACTGCGGCGTTTCCCAAACAATAAAAGGCAACGGAATTAGCCCCGCCAGCGTGGTCCCAAGAGAGAAGTAAAAGAGCATCGTAATCGTGTGCTCTTTGCTCACCATTTTCTTAGCGACAATATCGAGCAACGCAAACAAAACAGCCGAGGCAACTGGTATAAGCGCCACTGCACGAAACGCCATAGTGCCCGGCTGGACAATAACGAGAATCCCGATAAAACCAATGGACGTGGCTAACCAGCGCGCCCTGTCAACGCGCTCCTTTAAGAACAAAACCGCAAATGGCATGAAGAACAAAGGCTCAGCGGACATGATAACCGTGTTCTCCGACAACGGCATCAAACTCACAGAATAGGCCCAGGCGCCCAAGGCACCGATTCCTAAAACCGCCCGCAAAACATGGAGTTTAGGGTTTTTGGTATAAAAGTAATGCCGCCCCCGCCATAGTAAAAACGGGATAAGACTCACCATACTAAACAAGAAGCGAAAGAACGCAACCTCTAGCACCGGCAAGCGATATCCCAAGAATCGCATGATAACGTCATTGCTCAAGCTGACAACGCCGATCATGATAAACCAGAAGACACCTTGCGCATAGCCTGGAGCCAGGAACCAGCGTAACACATTCAAAAACGGCATTAGGGAAGCATTACCCATAATAGAAGCTGTAAACATTATCAATACATAGCGGTTTAGGAGATTTTATGCCAACATTTTTTTCATGGGCTGCCGATGGCGAAGATTTTTCCCCTCAACGCCATGCCCACTGGGACTTAGAAATATTTCAGTTGTCGATCCAACAAAATCAGGGGGAAATTGCTTTTGCCACCCTTTTAGTGAAAAATGAAGCACCATTTCCAGTAGATCGACAGCATGCTTTGATTGCTTATGGTGAACCTGGTGCGCCTCAGCTTATCTTTCGTGGACGCCTCAGCGGTATGCCGCGGCCTGTAGGGCAAGCTCTCCTCGAACTTCACTTCACAGCCGAACCCAGCAACGCCATGGAACAGCTCTTGGCGTTGAGCGAGACTCTCAAACAACCACCTTACTGGGACACCTTGTTCATCGATCCCCTCCACGCCGATCATCCAGGAGCCGTTCTCGAAGCGCGCAGTGCCTCGTTCTCTTGGAATCGCCTCACAGGGGCAGTGATCCTTTCTGATTTGTTCACTGGGCACGAGCACGCAGTTATCGAAGACGATATTTTGGAAAACTCGCTCAAAGTTAATATTGGCGAGCCGCCCCTAGATGAGGTACACGTCCGTCTCATGGCGGAGTGGGTGCAAACGCTCGATGATGAAGCAGACCTGGCCCCTGCCCTTTGCAGACGCTTTTCTCGGGGAATGATTAATACCCTCACCCCACAAAGTCTTAAAAATAGCTGGCCGAAGCCCTACACGAAACTTGGTCGTTCTGGTTACACCATCCTAGAGAGTTCATTGCAAGAAGTAACGCCTCCCAGTACGGGTGCTTTGAATCTATATCCGACCATCTCCCCTAATTTTATGAGCTGGGACGAAACTCAACAAAAGTCTGTGATGAAGCGGGCTGCCCGTTGTTGGTTCCGTGCTAAGCTAGCGGTTGGTTGGTCTTATAAGCAAAAACGCCGCGAGATTGTTAGTTTTACTCTAAAACAAGCCACAATATTTGGTACTACTGGCAAGAAGCGTCAGCTAGCACTTTGTCTGCAAGCGGTTGGCGATGGTCCACGCGCCAGCTTTTTCATGACTGACCGCGGACACCAAGCTATCGAGCACGCCGTGGAGATCGCCCGCTGTCACCTTGCTGGAACTGCACGCTGTTTGGAAGTTGAGCTGATGATTCCTTTTGCGCAAGGACTCGCCCTCACAACAGATCATAGCATCACCGTCAAAGCGCCCCAGCTCCCCCACGGACAACTCACTGGAAAATTGATTAGCTATCGGTTAGTGCAAGAAGCGGGGCTCGCCTATACTTGGTTAAGGATTGCCGTAGCCGCGGGGGCAAGGCCAGAGGACGCGCCAGATAATATACACGCTGAGGATTATGCTTCGATCGAGTACGGCCCTCTAGCCCCGCAAGCCTTCCACAGAAGCGAGTCCGGTATTGTTTTTAAAGACTACAGCGAACAAAAACCCCGCGAGGGCATTCAAGGCGTCCATGCCTTCACTGAATTGATTCAAAACATAGATATTCATGGTGATGGGCAGCACCAAGTTGAAACCGTTCTCGCCAATCAATATCCCTTGTGTGCCAATCCTATGAACAGCCTTGAAGCTTTTTTGACCAAGTTTCAGATTGATCTACAAAACATTGAAACCCACGATGTGCTCGAACATAAAATCACGCTTGATATACCGGAGCCCTGGTACCCACCACAACAGTAAAGGAGTTGATATGAGAATAGACCGCGGCTTACGTGCAGCGATAGCTACGGCTTACCCAGCCGGTTATCGCGCACCCACACCAACGAGCCTGAACACAGAACCAGGGCGTGTGGTGATTGCTCCGCAAGGTGGCATTGCACAAGAGGACCTCAACGGTCCGCCCTTTCCTGAATCTATTGCCCTGATGGTTCGCTTGCAACCGCAGCGCACGCTTACACCGATCCGCATCGGTCTTGATGCACAGCATCGTCCCCTCCTGCTCTATGATGAGATAAACGAAAATTTCTCCCATGCGTGCGTGCAGCTTCTCTATCACGGCTTGGGAAAGGTGCAATGGAATAATGGCGGCAACGATTGTTCTTTCCAAGGGGTTAGCATCGGTCCCTTGAGGTTAACTACTGTGGGAGAGAACGGTGTAGTCTTTGAAAAGAAATTCCTCCATCAAATAGACGATCTCCACTTACGTAAAGAAGCCATGCGCAATATTTATCCGCTATGGTCACATGGTGGATTTTTTGAGCCTGGTTGCAGCATAGAAGCCATCGAACAAGGCGTTTTTACCTTAGGTGCCGATGCTAGCATTTCTGTTAGTCCGCTCAGCTTTTGGAAAAACAAAACCACCACGCGCAGCGGTACAGACATCCACTTCCTCAACGACTTTAGGCCGAAACATTGGCGCAACCTTGCTGGAGACATCGAGTCTGGACAGGTCCGCATTGATCTTTGTTATGGCATTGATGAGAGAGGCGAAGCGGCCATCCAAATCTACCGATCTTTTCGTTTTACACAACGTGACCTCAGTAACGGGATACTCGAGGTCTTTTTTATAAAGGAGTAAATTAATGCCTATTATTTATCGCCACGATAAGGGTGGTCCATTAACCATCGAAGAAATTGATGGGAATTTTGCGTATTTGGATAGACGCTTGCTAGCCCTGGAAACAGACGGCATCCAATCTGAAGGTATTGCCCACATTCGCCAAGACGGTGATATCATTGAGATCGTAGGAACGCGCGGCACATCCTTTGGCCGATTCATGTTACCAAGAGTCATTCCTAATCCACGAGGGGCTTGGGAAGACGATACCCCTTACGCGATTTTAGATTGGGTGCAAAATGACAGAGGTCTTTATGCATGTATTGTACCGCATCGAGCCCACGTCTTTGCAGATGACTTGCGCTCTGGTTTCTGGAAAATTCTTATGGAGGTTTAACTATGGTAACATTACACGATGTAGATATTTTAGCGCGGACGATTTTTGGCGAAGCTAGAGGTGAATACGGCCGCAGCGAAGGTGGCCTGCCGGCTTTGATAGCGGTAGCCAATGTGGTGATGAATCGCGTATCCGAAAAGACGTGGTATGGAGCAACCGTCGCTGCCGTATGCTTGAAACCATGGCAATTTTCTTGCTGGAACCGCTCGGACCCCAACTATGTGATCATCAAAGAACGAGTCATCGATAATCCGATTTTTGCCATTTGCCAAAGAGTGGCCGAAGCAGTGGCGCACGGACAGTGGCCGGACATCACCAAAGGCAGCAACCACTACCACGCGACCGAGATGATGCTGCCCCCAGACTGGACGCGAGGGCACAACCCCACCTTACGCATCGGCCGCCATCTTTTTTATCATTTACCGTAAAGGAGTATACACTATGGCATTTCCATTAATCGCGACGGCATTGGCTTTGGCCGAGTTTGCACCATCTATTGCCCGCTGGCTCGGCGATTCTCAAGCGCAAGACGTTGCTCAAGCTGTTGTTGATACCGCTAAACGAGTTACAGGAGCACCTAATGATGCAGAAGCAATCTCGTGTCTACAAGAAAATCCTGCGCTGGTAGCTGATTTTCAGCGGGCAATCCTACAGATAGATGCCGATCTGACACGCGCCTATCTACAAGATCGCCAAGATGCGAGAGCCCGTGATGTTGCACTCAGACAAGCCAGTGGTGAGCGCAACATTCGCGCCGACATTATGGTGGTAAGCGCAGCATTAGGCTTAGTGTTTTGTCTGTGCTCGTTAGCCTATTACTCCACTGAGCTACCAGGAGAAGCGGTGGGGATTATCTCCACCATCGCTGGCATATTTGGCGCATGCCTCAAGGACGCGTACGCCTTTGAGTTTGGCTCGTCACGCGGCAGCAAAGACAAGGATATGGCGATGGCTACGATGTTAGAGAAAAAAGTATACTTTTAAGTTGTCTTTTTATTTATTAATTGGTTCAGCTGTGATTAATCGCTTACGTGATCTGTTCGCACACTTTTTTGGCATCACCCAGTACCATAAGAGTATTGTCGCGATAGAAAAGCGCATTATCCACGCCCGCATAGCCAGAGGCCAGGGAGCGTTTGACGAAAAGCACTGTACGCGCCTTCTCCACATCTAAAATCGGCATACCATAGATAGGAGATTGCGGATCAGTTTTCGCCGCTGGATTAGTAATATCATTAGCACCAATGACAAATGCAACGTCAGTTGTAGCAAAGTCACTGTTAATATCCTCGAGCTCAAAAACCTCATCGTAAGAAATATTGGCCTCTGCCAATAACACATTCATGTGCCCTGGCATACGCCCAGCCACTGGATGAATCGCGTAACGCACCTGGATGTTACTCTTCTTCAACAAATCAGTCATTTCCCGAAGAGCATGCTGCGCTTGTGCTACCGCCATGCCATATCCAGGCACAACAATGACGGAGCGCGCATTTGTCAAGATAAACGCAGCATCCTCAGCACTACTGACCTTGACTGGCTGTTCACTAGCACCAGCTACGACCGCTGGTTGAGCACTGCCACCACCACCAAAACCGCCGAGGATCACATTGATAATCGAACGATTCATACCCTTGCACATGATGTAGCTAAGGATAGCACCGGACGCTCCCACCAAAGCACCAGTAATGATCAACAGATTGTTGCCCAGCGTAAAGCCAATGCCCGCTGCCGCCCATCCAGAATATGAATTGAGCATCGACACCACCACTGGCATATCAGCACCACCAATAGGCAGAATCAACAAGAAACCCAGAGCGAAAGATAAAAGAATCAACAGCAAGAAAAGGGAACCATATTGAGTAAAAGCAAACCCGAGAACTAACACAAACAATGAAACAGCCAGCCCTAAGTTGATGTAGTGTTGATGTGGAAAAACAAGCGGTTTACCACTCACAAGCCCTTGTAGCTTAGCAAATGCAACGAGAGAGCCGCTAAAGGTGATTGCACCAACACACGCGCCCAGGCTCATTTCAATCAAGCTTGATGTATGTATATGTCCAACCATACCTATGCCATAAACTTCTGGTGTGTAAAAGGCCGCAGCAGCCACTAAAACAGCCGCTAAGCCGACAAGGCTATGAAAGCCAGCAACCAGCTGCGGTAATGCCGTCATCGCAATACGCTTGGCAATAAACGCGCCGATGCTACCACCGATCAGAATCGCTAGCGCAATGGTGCCGTAGCGCGATACGCCAGGATTGAGAAGCGTTGTTAAGACAGCAATCACCATACCCAACATACCGTAGAAGTTTCCTGTACGTGATGTCGCTGGTGACGATAGCCCACGCAAAGCCATGATAAAGCATATGGCAGCGACCAGGTAGAAAAGTGCAGACAGGTTAGCGCTCACAATAAAATTCCTTTATTTATTATTTTTTTGCAAACATTTGCAACATACGGCTAGTCACAATAAAGCCTCCAAAAATATTGATCGAAGCAAGTAGTACAGCCCAAAATCCAAAAAACGTTGATACGTTTGCAATTGCTGGACCAACGGCTACAACAGCCCCAACAATAATGACGCTCGAAATTGCGTTAGTCACCGCCATGAGCGGCGAATGCAATGCCGGAGTAACCCGCCATACAACGTAATAGCCAACAAAACATGCTAGCGCAAAAACCGTGATGCCGAACACCAGCGGATCAATGCCGCCCGTGCTCTCAATAAGTGTTTGTGTATCCATTATTGCTGCTCCTTATAAAGATGCACGATTCAAGATTGTCGCTTGAATAATCTCGTCGTCCCAGTTGCAGGGCTGACCGCCCTCACCCATCAATAGCTTAAGAAAATGGTAAATGTTGCGCGCAAAAACGTGAGAAGCGTCATAGGCAATGCGGCTCGGCATATTCGTGTACCCTATAACCTTAACGCCGTTGTGTATCGATATCTTATCCTTTTCCGTCAGCGCACAATTACCGCCTGTTTCACTAGCAAGATCAACAATCACAGAGCCTTGCCGCATGCTCTCAACCATTGCCGCATCAATCAAAATCGGTGCGGTCTTTCCAGGAATCTGCGCCGTCGTAATCACGATATCATGAAGCGCAATCACTTCAGCCAGCTTTTCCCGTTGTCGCTGCTTAGCGTTATCGTCCATCTCTTTGGCGTACCCCCCCGCACCCTCAGCCATCGCATCAGGCACATCAACGAACACAGCACCAAGGCTCTCGACCTGTTCTTTGACCGCAGGCCGCACATCAAACGCTGAAACAACTGCGCCCATGCGCCTAGCCGTAGCAATCGCCTGTAGCCCCGCAACGCCTGCCCCAAGGATCAGAACCCGCGCTGGCGGCACTGTTCCCGCAGCTGTCATCATCAACGGGAATGAGCGTCCAAACTCAAAGGCAGCTTCGATCACCGCTCGATAGCCCGCTAGGTTGCTTTGCGAGGATAAAATGTCCATTGATTGGGCACGCGAGATGCGCGGCAAAAGCTCCATCGCCAGCGCAGTCACATTTTGGGTAACGAAAGCTTTGAGGCGAGCAGCTCCATCATGGGGACGCAAAGCTCCAAGAATAACAGTACCAGGCGCAAGCAGCTTTATTTCTGCTGACGATGGCGGAGAAACACGGATAACAACTTCAGCATCTTTACAGAGAGTTTTTTGATCTTTAGCGATAGTTGCACCAGCCGCACTAAATTGCTCATCAGTTAGATGAGCACCTGCGCCGCTTCCTCGCTCAACCGCTACCTTATAGCCTAAATCCACTATTTTTTTGACGGTTTCTGGTGTTAGAGCAACACGGCTCTCAAAAGCAGTAAGTTCTTTCGGAACGACTATTTTCATTTTGTGTTGTCTACCCTAGAACTTTTAAAATTACGCACGCCAGTACATTATACCTGATATAGATATAGCAACATTTTCATACAATGACTATAGGGTCTCAACCTAAGAATTGGCTTACATAGCAAAAATTATTTACACATTGTTTTAAGTGCTTGAGGCTCAGAAACCTCTGCAACAAAATCTAAAATTTGCTTTGCGGCCTCAAAAGGGGTCAGGCGCGTTGTATCAATTTTAAGGTCATATTTAATATCGGTATGTACCCTGTCAAGTTGATCATTGGAAAGACCAATTGCTCGGTCACCTCGTAAAATTTCTCGCTCCTGCATCTTTGGGAGGTCGCAGAACACACCAACAAAATATGTAGTATGTGCCAACAATGCTTGTCCATAGGCTTTTAAAATATCATCACCAAAGAGAACCTCATCGATTATGAGTTGGTTTCCTTGATCAGCCAGTACTTTTGCAAAACTGGGCATTAAGCCAAAAAGATCGGAACCTTTGGGGGTCATTTCAACATGCATTGTTGGCCCGCGATCATTGTGTCCAGGAACAAATGAGAAGTAGCCCTCTCGCGCTTTGTCGCCAAAGGCTATATAACGTTCTGGAATCATATCGATGAGCATGTCCATTCCAAGACGAAGCCAGGGTGCGTCGCTTAAATGTTGAATTGACTTAGCAATTACTGTTTTCCCAGACGACCCACAGCCATTTAGAAAGATAACTATACTCATTATGATTTGTACATACGGATACGTTTAGACAATAGCTCTCCCTCTAAAACAATGCTGATTTCATAGAATCTCACATCTTTTTTTAAATAATTATCTCGTTGAATAATATATGACACCGAATGAAACCCATAGCTGTACTCATGTAGAGAGATTAACATGAAATCTCGAACCAAGAGTACGAAATTTCATGTTAATGGTTTTCTTGCAACTGCCCAGGTCATACTCAAGCGCTGTGAAGATGAAGGACTCCTGGATTGCTTCACTTCGTTCGCAATGACGGATAGA
>JBAWWF010000007.1:0-14285 GCA_037146895.1 Alphaproteobacteria bacterium
AACGCCTTACCAGCTCTACAGCACGCTGCTGACCACGGGGGGCAGGGAGCGCATCCTCGCCCGCTTTGGATATGAGGCGAGCGAAGTGCTTGATGAGTTTTTGTTGCTCGCATTGGCTTATGGGGAGAGGAACACCGCATCATTGCAAACGTTCCTGCATTCCCTGCAAAGCGTGCCACCAAAGCTTCAGCGACAAGCGATTGCGGACAATACGGTTCGGGTGATGACCGTGCACGGTTCAAAAGGGCTGGAGGCGCGCGCTGTGATTATTGTTGATAGCCCCGATGTAAATACATCAACGACCAATCCTTTCTTGTTTTATGGTGAGAAGGATCTCTTGTTGCGCCCTCGCGTTGAGGAGGACTGCGCGCGCACTAAAGCTTTGAAAGAGCAGCAAGAAAAACGGGAGTGGGAAGAAGAAAATCGCTTGTTGTACGTTGCCATGACGCGCGCGAAGGACAGCTTATACATTACGGGTTGGGAACATCAACGAGGGGTAGCGACGTGGTACCATGATCTCGTGGCCGTGCTGAATCCCACGATTGATGATAAAGACATAGACTTCCTGGATTGTACAGCAAAGCTTGCAATTGACGACGAGGGCCAAACACTCCGGAGCTTGCCCTTGGGCTTGACCCGAGGGTCATTGCGAACTTTGCTGTGCAATCCAGAAAGTCTTTTCAATGACGCTCAGCCCACCATTTCACACATTAATCTAAATAAATCCTTAGAGTCTGAGCGAGGAGTGCGGATTCATCGATTACTAGAGGTTCTACCGACACTGCCGCTGCATTTACATTCTCAATCTGCACAGCGAATTTTGGGCGATCTTCCAGATGCGATGGTAATTTTTGAGCAAGTGCAAGCAATTTTAACGCACCCTGAGTGGGCGCCGTTCTTTGGCCCAGGCTCATTGGCAGAAGTTCCGATTGTTGTCCAAATCAACGGACAGGCGCAGTCTTTGCGTATAGATAGGCTTTTGATCCAACCGCAACGCATTGCTATTTTAGATTACAAGACGCATGCCGAGCCTCCTTTGACGGCAGCCGCTATTTCTTCGGCAACAAGGGAGCAGCTTGCCATTTATGCCCAGGCCGTGCAAAAACTTTACCCGCAGCTGGAAGTCGACATTTATATCTTATGGACTGCGACTTTGACATTAATGCCAGTTCCTTTGGTGATTGCTGAATCCTAGATGGAATAGGAAACCATTGCTTTTTTGTTAAGAAGGCATTAAACAAAGAAGACAGTGAGGGTGTGTAATGAAATATTTGATCAAAGTTTGTTTTCTATTGAATTTAGTCTTTTGTGGACTAGTATCAGCGTCAGAGATTTTTGATGATTTCAATAAACCTAAAGGCGTGTCGGCCTTAAAATGGCTCGCGCTCAAAGAAGAGCAACGAGACAAAACTACTGATTCTGAACGTTTACGTGGTTTAACATTAGAAATCAGTGCGACGTTATGTGGAAAGTATGGCATAGGAAAAAAAGCAGCTACACCTGAGCAAGCAAAGCAAATATTAGCTTCTGTTAGGAAAACACGCAAGCAACACTCTCAATTACTTAGCGATGTTTTTGGGTCGTATCTTAGGTATTATGATGACAGGCATGCTAAGCACCTGGGCATAATTTTAGCGGCAGATACTATCCAGCATATGAAGCAAAACAATATAAACAAGCTTGAAGAGGACTGTGTTGGGGATAGTAACCCCGAAACAGATATAGATGTTATGCATGACTTGCTGTCCAAGGTCTCTCAGGAATACCGTGCGACTTTACGTAGAAAATTTGGTTGCCCAGAGCTGCCTTCATCTATTATGGACTTCAAAGGGGTGCCTGTTGCGCACCTGCAAAATCCTCAAAATGATAATGAGGCGGCCATTCAGGGGCTTAATACTCTTTCTGAACTGTTGCTTAGGCAATTCTTAGAACCAGGCTCTAATACTCTGGTTAGCACCATGGATATTATTGCAATGCTTAAGGCCGTGGGAGCATTAGCGGAAAAACAGAGCAATAACACACTCGCACGAGATCTCGATAACCTAGGGCTTTGGGGAGCTTTACCTTTCTTCAAGAATCTAAGCCGTGAGTTGACGACTGATCGCAAGCTGATTAACAATTACCGCGCATTCTTGGTTAGAGACCCTTTCCCAGATGATTCTTATAAGCGTTTGCTGAAAGAACAGGCTGGCGGGGAAGTTTGGGATATAAAAGGTATTCCTCCTAAGAAGCTTACCGAACAGATTAACCAAAAGGTTGCTGCAAATACTAACAATCTTATTCCAACGCTGGTAACTGAAGACAGTGTAAGTAATTTATCCTTTGGTGCGTTCTCCACCACCTATTTCTTGGGCAAATGGAATACTCCTTTTACCAGTGAGCTACACATGCCCTTTAACCTTGCTAATGGACAAACGTCTAGGAAGTTATTTTTAAGTGGAAAGATGTCGGTTAAGGCAGAAAAATCAGAACAAGAAACGATCCTGTCCATACCACTTAACGAGGAGTGGACTGTTTATTATGTTGTTCGTATGCCTAATAAAAAAAGTGGTATTGATTACTCATATCCTACCGCTATAGATAACCTGCAACCAAATCAAGCTCGCGTTAATATGCCGAAGTTGGATATTACTGCTGAAACAGATCTTCTGGGCTGCCTTTCGGGTTCAATGCCATCCTTAAATAAAAAACTATGGAATAACGTTTCGATAGAAGGGTTTTTCCAAAAGGCTCGATTAAAATTAACCATGGAAGGAGTTGAGGCCGCCGCTGCGACTGATATTATAGAATCAACTTGCATGCGAGAGCCTATCCCAGTCTACACAATAGACAGACCGCATTCATTCGCCATTATGGTAAAGTTACGACAAGGTGGCGTATTTCCGTTGTTTTCAGGATACGTCGGCAACCCTACGTAAAAGGACATCCTCGGGGAAAGACAAACCAATAGTTGCGGCCATTTTTTGATTGAGGCGAATTTCGATCTTGCGTGGAGTAGCGACGGCGATGTCCTTAACGTTATCGCCATTAAGAAGGCGCACTATCATTTCTCCTGCCTGCAATCCTAGCTCATACTGGTTCGCGCCCATAGCTGCAACCGCGCCTTTATCAACCGTATCGACATCACTACAGAAAACCGGAACTTTTTTTCTGGTCGCAACCGTGACAATGCTATCAAACGCTGCTAATGCCGTATTATCATTATTAATAAAAATAGCATCGACTTGTGATACTAGATTTTCCGCAGCTTGGGCAACTTCACTTGTCTTGCTCGCGGTTACGAAGATCCAGGTCACCCCTTTAATCGCTTTCATTTGTTCAACTAGAATCACCGAGTTCGCCTCGCCAGCATTATAGATCACCCCAAGGCGTGGCTGCTCCTTCTTAAGAATCTTTTTAAATAGCTCAACCTGTAGCGTAGTTTCAACAAAGTTAGAAACGCCTGTAATGGGGTGTCCAGCACTTAAAAACTTTGCACCCACCGGATCTGTCACCGAAGCAAAGACAATGGGGATGCTGCTTCCTTTAGCTGCGGTCAATGCCATTTGGGTCGCTGTGGTTGGAATCGTCACTAAAACCTGAACCTTTTGTCCAATATAGAATTGCGCAATCTGCAATGCCAAAGCAGGATTACCTTGTGCGGATTGCCATTGTACACCTTCATCAATGCCCTCCTTCTTTAGGGCATCGATGATTCCTGCCCGTGTCTGGTCAAGAGCCGGATGTTCGATCAATTGTACAATACCCACCACATTTTTGGAGTTGGAATCCTTGGTGCTATTAACGGCTTTTTGTTTAATCTCTTCAGGTATAGTAACACCTAAAGTTTTGGCGACTTGCTTGTTAAGCACGAGCTCTGTTTTTGCGCCATACGCAGGTGGCAATTCTTTGAGGGGGGTGCCTTTGAGATAGGTCAAGACCATCTCTCCGGTTTGCCGTCCCAATTGGTATTGATTATGAGATATTGATGCCAAGCAACCGCGGCCTACTGACTCGGGATCTGCGGAAAACACCGGAATTTTATGCTCCTCAGCTATTTGTAAAAGAGACATCAGTGCCGAAACTACGGTGTTATCATTAGGGATGTATATGGCATCAACATGACCAACTAAGGCACGCGTAGCTGCAACAACATCCGTTGTGGATGATGCTGCTGAACGTATCAAGCGAATGCCTTGTGCCGCACAAGCTTTATCCAGCAAGGCCACCAAAACCACAGAATTGCTTTCACCAGGGTTAAAAACAACGCCAACGGTTGCAGCCTTGGGTAATATTCCCTTGATTAAATTAACCTGATCGCTAATGGGAGACAAATCACTGACGCCGGTTATGCCTTCTCCGGCTTGTTGCATGGAAGGTACAAGCTTAGCCGCCACAGGATCGGAAACAGCAGCAAATATCACGGGAATACCGGCATCCTTAGCAGCCGCATATGCGCTTTGCGTCGAGGGTGTCGTAATTGGTACAATGACGGAGGGTTTTAGGCTGACAAACTTGTGTGCAATTTGCGTAGCGGTTGCTACGTTTCCCATGGCGTTTTCAAAGAGGATCTGCTCTTCCTCTATGCCACCTTCGCGCAAAACATCAACAATTCCGCGACGTATCATATCGAGTGATGGGTGGGGCACAATTTGCGTAATCGCAACCGTTTGCGTAAAAGATTGCTTTGGTAAGGGCAGAGATAAGCCTCTTAGCTGTGGTGATAATTGCTGTAAAAGATAACCGCTACCTAGCACAACGAGGAGACCGATCAGCAGTCTTTTAGCTAGCGAAGCCGTTTTGAGAGAAGAAGATTTTTTGTTTTCCGAGGTATCCATAACACATTTCCTTTATTCCATAAAATTAAAGCACGACATCTTTTTCACCATTGGTGGTGAAGATGCCATCGCTCAGATATGAAATGCAAAAACGTGTTCATAAAAAATCCTATTACACTTCATGTGTAACAAATTCTCATACAAATTGCAATAAAATTCGTGATATAAAATTTCGCACCCTTTTAGCAGCGTAAATCAGCATGATGCGTTGGTGTTGTAGCGATTTCGTCCTTGTCCGAAGATGGCCGTGTTTGGCCGTGTTTGGCCGTGTTTGGCCGTGTTTGGCCTTAATCCCTTATCTTTTCTCTATTTGCTAAGAAACCATACAGTGGCACGGCCATAACCTTTTGTTTCTACAATGACCAAGTTTTTCAATATCTCTAATTCTCGTCTGAGGGTTCTCTCTGCAATAGGTTCCTTAAGCATCTCCATAATCTTTTTTGGACTTAATTCTCCATTTTGAGTTAATAGCTCAATAATGTCCTGTTGTCTTCTTGTGAGTTGATTAAAAGGTGCTTTCTCTATAACAGGCTCCCCTATCGATTCCTTATACTTAAAGGTTACTGATAGGCCACCAGAGTACTCATTAAACTCTGGTTCTGGGACGCCGCTCTCGCTACAAATATCAACCATCTTGTTTATACCAGTTCCCCACTTTTCTATCATGCCGCGACTATAAATAATTTCGGATATTAATTTGTTTCTGGGATGGGATTGGTGTGTCTTTTTGAGGTCATCGATTGATAAACCACGGGGAAGGGATCCGTAGTTCCATATTTCTAAGCGATCATCGTAAATAGCCAACGCAATAGAAGTAGAGCGATCAGAATAATCTCTATGACAAATGCTGTTAATAAGGGCTTCCCTAACGGCCAGCACAGGTAATGTTGGTTTATCTATCCTTTCAAAACGATCCTCCTGGAAGAAGCTAGCTATAAGAAGATGGCGCCTAATAAAGTTACCGGCCTCTGACAAGACCTTAAAAGCATTCCCATAAAAACTTTGGTTATCCAGAAACTCGCCTGTATTCCGCGTGCCCTTAAATCTTGCCATTTTAATGTGACATTGGGGATAGTCAGGCCACACCTCTTTAACAAACAGCACAAGAGCAGCATTGGTAAGATTCCCATCTTTTAGGAGCTTTAGTCGTTCTAATATGCTTTCTATCGATTCTCTTGCGGCTTCTTCAGAAATACGATTTGCTTCAATGCCTTGTCTAACCGAACGTAGGATCTCTTCTCTATCCAAAAAAGAAATGTCATAATTTCTTGCTGGTAGTTCATCCCAGGAATAATTGAGATGTCCTCTTTCTACTAATAGTTGTTCGTATGAATGTTGAGACATTTTCATAATAGTCGATTGGCTGCGGTGAAAAGGTCGGCCATCATATGCATACGGCTTATAGTGACCTTGAGACACCTTGAGCACAATCACGCATTTATCCATATCTAAGGGGACGTAATCGATAGGGATTTGTACTGAAGGCTCTATTTTGTTAATTTCTTTGGCGATTTCTTGGCGTGTGCTGTCAGAGATTTCCTGTCCCACGATTTTCCCATTGTCAGTCACGCCAATAAGCACTGTTCCACCGTGTCCATTCAAAAAAGCGCAAACTGTTTCACAGACAGCTCGTAGTTGTCCAGTCGATTTCTTGAACTCAAGTTGATGAGACTCTCCGTTCTTTACCAATGCGTTAATTTGCTCAATATCCATCAGAACTATTCCTCTAATTTTACACACGAAGATACTCTGTTTCACGCCAAAATCCGAAGGGTTTTTTTATTGGTCACGCAGTTTGATAATCTAGAAATTTTGCAATTTTTTATTTATTAAACGTTATACTGTAACTAAGCAACGTTTAGACGCCAGGATACTAAAGCAGCATGCGCCAATCCATTGATATCTTAAGTTTCCTGTATGCAGGCAATGGGACGTATTTGGCGGATATGTATCGTCAGTTTATTGAGCAACCTGATTCTTGTCCCGAAGAATGGCGTGCGGCCTTTATAGAGCTGGGGCTGGACGCTCGTACTTCTGACCTTCCAAGCCCTGGTTTCGGTACTAAGCGTGCGGTGACACAAGGTGCGACATCCAGCCAGTCTATCATCGATTCGGTGCGGGCTTTGATGATGATTCGCGCTTATCGTGTGCGCGGACACTTGATTGCACAGCTCGATCCGCTGCGGCAAGCAGAGCCGCCATCGCATCCAGATCTCGAACTTAGCACCTATGGCTTTGGCCCCCAGGATATGGACCGTGAGATTTATCTTGATGGGTATCTTGGATTTACCACCGCTTCTTTACGGCAAATTGTTGAGCATCTGCGGCAAACATATTGCCATACAGTTGGTGTCGAATTTATGCACATCCAGGACCCGCTACAGAGGTCGTGGATTCAGGACCGCTTTGAACAAGCCAGGTCCACTTTTTCTAATGCTCAGCAAAAAGAGCTTCTGCTTCATTTGCTTAAGGCCGAGACCTTTGAACGATTTTTACAGGTGAAGTTTCCAGGGGCTAAGCGTTTTGGACTCGAAGGTGCCGAAAGCCTTATTCCTGCACTGGAGATGCTGCTAGCTAAGCTTAGTCAGCGCGGCGTTAAAGCGGTTACCATCGGTACGGCGCACCGCGGTCGCCTTAATATACTGGCCAATATTCTGCACAAACCGCTACCCAAGATTTTTGCTCAATTCAAAGGTGTCGTCGCTTCTACGGGTGATCGCTATGGCTCGGGCGATGTTAAGTATCACATGGGGTATTCCTCGGATCGGGCCTTTGCTGAACATATATCGGAATCACATGATTTTGCGCGGACAACTTCGTCGTTCATCGGTGCTCATGTATGCCAAGATACACGCAGCGAAGATTCACTAGCATTTGCCTCACGCAAAATCATGCGGAATGAGCATAGTCTACATATCTCCATGGTTTCTAACCCATCGCACCTGGAGTCGGTAAATCCTGTTGTTCTTGGTAAAGTACGAGCGAAACAAGCGCTGTATGGTGATACCAATCGCCAACAATTCATGGGATTGCTGCTACATGGTGACGCAGCCTTTGCGGGACAAGGGCTTGTTGCAGAGACGTTAGCGATGTCTGCTCTAAGAGGCTTTCGTACCGGAGGCACATTGCACATCATCATCAATAACCAGATCGGCTTTACAACAAGCCCACCGCATTCGCGTGCTTCACCTTATAGCTCGGACGTTGCCAAGATCATACAAGCACCGATAATTCATGTGAATGGTGACGACCTCGAAGCTGTTGTTTGGGCAACGCTAGTTGCAGAGGATTTTCGGTATCAATTTGCCCAAGATATTGTCGTTGATATGATATGTTATCGCCGTCATGGACATAATGAAAGCGATGAACCAAGTTTTACGCAACCACTGATGTATCAGGCTATTGCGAAACAAGAAACGGTTCTGTCGCTTTATCGACGCACGCTTTTAGAGGCGGCCATACTCACAGAAGACGAGATGGATGCGATGGCGGAGGAAGTTTCGGAACACTTACACACAGAATTTGCAAAAGCTATAACTCCTGAGGAATTGCACCCACTTCAGGGCGCCTGGTCAACCATTAAGGTGACTGCTCCGATCTTTGCTCCCATACTCACAGGTGTGGACCGCAAGACCTTGCAAGATATTGGCCATGCTGTCTTCCAGGTTACTGATGGTTTTGCTTTGCACCCAAAGATTGCCCATCAGTTCGAGCTAAAGAAAAAAACCCTCGATAGTGGTGAAAATATCGATTGGGCGACAGCTGAAATACTAGCCTTTGGAAGCTTATTAAGCGAAAAAACGCCTATCAGGTTCAGTGGACAAGATGTAAGGCGCGGGACCTTCTCACAACGCCATGCTGTTTTAATTGATCAAAAGACTGAGGAACAGTATATTCCACTAGCGCGTTTAGCCGACGCTGCCCAAACTGTTTTTGAAATTGTTGACAGTCCTTTGGCAGAAGCGTCCGTCTTAGGGTCTGAATATGGCTATAGCACGACTAGCCCCAACGGTCTTGTAATCTGGGAGGCCCAGTTTGGGGACTTTGCCAACGGTGCCCAAGTCATTATCGATCAGTTCATTGCGTCTGGTGAAGCAAAGTGGATGCGCCTTTCTGGATTGGTGCTATTGCTCCCTCATGGTTTCGAGGGGCAGGGGCCGGAGCATTCCTCAGCGCGCCTGGAGCGGTTTTTACAGCTATGCGCCGAAGACAATATCTGTGTTGTTAACTGTTCTACGCCAGCGAATTATTTTCATGCGCTGCGCCGCCAAGTTCGTAACGACTACCGTAAGCCGCTGATCTTGCTGACGCCGAAATCGTTGCTCCGGAACCATCAAGCTGTATCCAATCTTGATGAAATGAGCGAAGGCAGCACTTTCCAGGCAGTTATTACCGATGCTAAAGCCGCCGCCGATCCAGTCAACGTGACCCGCGTCGTTTTATGTAATGGCAAGCTGTATTATGACTTGCTGCTTGAACGGGAAAAGCGAGGAGCCCACACAGTTGCCTTAATCCGCATCGAGCAATTTTACCCTTTCCCAACTCAAGAGCTAAAGGATTGTCTAGCACCTTTTAAGCAGCAGGAAGTAATCTGGTGTCAGGAGGAGCCTTTAAATATGGGGGCGTGGACTTTTATAGATCGGCGCATGGAGAAATTGCTCAAGGGTATAGGCGGACAATCGCACCAGTGGCGTGGCGTCGGCCGTCCACCAGCTGCCGCCCCTGCGACAGGTCTTTTAGAACGCCATATTGCTGAGCAGAATAAAATCATCGATGAGGCATTATCGTGATAAAGAGCTTTGTGTTATCATTTGATGACCTATTAGAGAGATACGGTTGATAGAGGATGGATATGTTTACAGTGAGAGACTTACGTGAATGGGGCCTTGTAGCCCTAGCAATGGGATTATATAGAACGGGAACAGTAAGCTTAGGTAAGGCGGTACGAATATCAGAATTGTCTTTAGAAGCATTTATCGAAAAGCTTTCCAAGTATGGAATTCCTGTAGTTCGCTACTCTGCAGAGGAACTAGAACAAGAACTCGCTGTTCTAAACAAATTATGGGATAAAAGTGAATGATTTGTTGCAGACATTCCTGGATTGCCACGCTTCGCTCGCAATGACGGATGTGGCTTTGTTGCGAACCCTCCGCCGTCATTGCGAGCTCTTGCGAAGCAATCCAGGATTAACCTCACGTTGTTATACTTTGCGAGTCTCACTTTTAATCGCACCTAACTAAAAGAGGAAAACAGAATGGCAGACGACTATTACGATTTGAAAGTTCCGAGTTTAGGAGAATCCGTTGTCCAAGCAACTGTGCTGCGCTGGTTAAAAAACGCGGGGGATTCTGTCAAAATGGATGAAACGCTCGTTGAGCTAGAGACAGAGAAGGTCACGCTTGATGTAGCCGCGCCTGTGTCTGGGATACTTAAGGATATCGCAGCGGCAGCAGGGGAAGTTGTTGTTGTAGGCGGCCTTCTAGGGCGCATCAGCCAAGATGCAACTTCTGCCATACCTGTTGAACCATCTACTGTAAAGAATGATACTGCTCCTGCTGATTCTGCTCCTACGCTTACTCCTGCGCCCGCACCCGCTTCTTCTCTTGCTTCTCCTCCTGCCGCCACATCAGGTTTGGAGGAGCGCGTTCGCATGACGACCTTGCGGCAAAAAATTGCTGAGCGTCTTAAGGCTGCACAAAATACCGCCGCCATCTTGACGACCTTTAATGAAGCAGATATGTCGGCTGTGAACGAGCTGCGAGCACATTACAAACAGACTTTTGAGGAAAAATACGGCATTAAACTGGGATTTATGTCGTTTTTTGTCAAAGCGTGCACGATGGCGTTACATGAATTTCCTGCGGTT
Source organism: Alphaproteobacteria bacterium (assembly GCA_037146895.1). Classification (GTDB taxonomy): domain Bacteria; phylum Pseudomonadota; class Alphaproteobacteria; order Paracaedibacterales; family JBAWWF01; genus JBAWWF01. The sequence continues at coordinate 10,684 of JBAWWF010000007.1, forward strand.
AATGCAGAAATTGATGGCGAAGACATTATCTATAAGAATTATTATGATATTGGGGTTGCGGTCTCAGCACCACAAGGGCTGGTTGTGCCGGTAGTGCGTAATGTTGATCAATTAAGCTTTGCCGACATCGAGAAAAGCATTGCGGCTCTCAGTCAAAAAGCGCGTGATGGGAAATTGGCAATTGCAGATTTGACGGGGGGCACATTCACGATCTCCAATGGCGGCGTCTTTGGCTCATTAATGTCAACGCCAATTCTCAATCCACCGCAATCTGCAATCTTGGGGATGCATAAAATCCAGGAACGTGCCGTGGTTATTGACGGTAGCATCCAGATTCGCCCGATGATGTATCTAGCACTTTCTTATGATCATCGGATGGTTGATGGGCGTGAAGCCGTGACTTTTCTCGTGCGTGTTAAAGAGTTACTGGAAAATCCTGATCGCTTGCTATTAGAAGTGTAACTATTCAGCCTATGGTCACCTGCTACGCTTAACTGCCAGCAATTCCCGCTGAAGATTGGCAACTCTTGGCCTGCTGTTGCTAAGGTAAAGAACCTGGATTGCTTCGCAAGAGCTCGCAATGACGGATGTGGCGTCATTACTGGTCTCCACACCCGTCATTGCGAGCTCTTGCGAAGCAATCCAGGATTTTTTTCAACCTCAAGTTTTTTTAGGAAAAGTCCAAGAAAAATATTTTTTGCACCGCTCTGAAAGCCATAATTTTCCTAGCTTTTATTTTTCAGCGGGAATTGCTGAGAGAGTATAGCCAGCGTGTTCGTCACCAGCTTTTCTGTGCTAAACTTTTCAACAATAGCCGCAGAGATCTCTTTCCGTGTGTTTGCTGGTGTTTGTAGTTGTGTGATAATAGCTTCAGCTAAGGCTTGCGGGTCTTGTGGTGGAACGATAAGCCCACTAGTTCCCATGATAGCCTTACTATCACCAACATCTGTTGCAACACAAGGTGTGCCACAGGCAAGAGCCTCAAGCAAAACATTAGACATCCCTTCACCATAGCTGGAGCTTTGGCAAAGAAGATCCAAGCTTGGATATAATCGCTCAACATCAGAGAATGCAGGTCTCCATTGCAAAAATGGCTCTAGTTGCAACTCCGCTGCCAAGGTTTGCATTTCTTGTTGATAAGTATTAGAACCATTGCCGACACAAACAAAACGCGCTTTTGTAAACCGTTTTAAAACAAGCTGGGCGGCTCTCAGGAAGGTTGCGTGATCTTTCATCGGATCCAAACGCCCTACCAAACCAATTAAAATTTCGTCGTCAGCAATGCCCCATTCTAAGCGCAACGACCGGTCATGCTTTAGATGAAAACGCCTTACATCGATGCCATTAGGAATCACCGTAATATGATGATTGCGGTAGCCTCGGCTTTGTAAAAAGGCCAGTCCAGCCCACGAATTAATAATCAACCCATCGACTAAAGGTGACAAAATCCTTTCACAGCCAGCCATTATACGCGCCAGCCAATCATATTGATGCCAGTCCATATTTGAAGCGCGAATACCCCAAATAACCTTTGTCCGTGGAGAAATAATCTTTAAAAAAGCAGTCAAAACATTCGGGAATGTTAAATAACTATGGACTATTGGATAGCCTTTAACCTGTCGCAAGAGCTGCAACAAAAAGCTTATTCCATGCCAGCGGCCCCTTTTATCCAAACAAACAATAGTGAGACGTGGGGGCAGCGGCAGCCCATCCAAGGATTTGCTGCGATAAAAGGTAATAATTTTTACCGTGACTCCCGCCAGAGCTAATCCCTCAGCAAGGAGCAGTAGTTGCCGTTCAGCTCCACCATAATCTAGCGAGCGACACAGAAACGCTAGCGAAAGCTCTTCATCCTGTCGTGGCATTAGATCTTGTAAAACAATGCTTAGGTGATAGGCTTAACAGGACATTGCACTTCAATCATCCCTGCTTTTGCAAATTCTAAAGTCAACGTAACCGTCTTACCATCTTGCAGAGCGTCTTTTAGCACATTAAAAAACATAATGTGCTTGCCGCCAGGAGTTAGCATAAGACTACCACCTGCGGGGATTTCTAAAGCATCAACTCTGCGCATTTTCATAATGCCATCTTCGTTAATATGGTCATGTAGCTCAACTGTACCAGCAAATACACAAGCAACACTGAGCAACTTATCATCGACTTGACTAGTGTTAGTTATTTTCATATAGGCGGCAGTATTAGGACCAGCTGGTACCCTGACCATCGCAGACTCGATCTGCATATACGCTGCTGTAGGGATTGCTTCCTTGGAATCAGAAGCCTTTTCTGGAACACTCGCTGTTTCTGGTGTTTTTTGTAAGGAGGAATAATAAGTCCCCACACCAAGAGCAACTAAAAGAATTAAAACATACCGTAATGATCTCATGACAGTTATCCTTATACCTAACCTAGTGTCCTCATCTTTCTTGCTTGTACCAGAGCGTATACCCAGATACAAGTTTAATTATGCTTATTGGACTCCTCATTATCGCCCTGCTATCAGTCGTTGCCGCGCTGGCTTTTGGTGTGTTTGCATTATTCAAAGGGGGTGACTTTAATCGCCGTTATGGGAATAAAGCGATGCGTTGGCGGATTATTTTGCAAGCCGTTGCTCTGTTAATTTTCACATTAGCTCTTATGTTTTCTCGTGCCCCTTAGGGCGTTAAGGTTGAAGCTAAAAGTCTTGCGTCCAAAGCGGCGGTTAACGCGCGCCATTAAGGCTGCGGGGGTTACGACCAGAGTTAGTGACGAAGCAAACAACAATCCATAAACAATACATAGGGATAGGAGTATCCACCATTGTGTCGATGGCGCGCCCTTGCTCATGGAAAAATGCAGGAAGTCAATGGAGATGCCAAACATAATCGGTAGCAGCCCCAGGATAGCCGTGAGCTTAGTCAGAATAACGGGGCGTAGACGTTGTGCGCAGGTGCGGATAATGGCTTCTTGCAACTGCTCATAGGTGGGATCTTTCATCTCTTTCACCATGAGATCATAGGTATCGATCAGGATAATGTTGTTCGAGACAATAATGCCCGCCAAAGCAATCACTCCGATGCCGCCCATCACAATGCCAAATGGCATGCCATGGATCATCAGGCCGATGAAGATGCCCATGCTAGACATCACTACGGCACTTAAAACGAGGCCTGCGCTGAAAAAGCTATTAAATTGGATCAATAAAATAATGGTAATGAAAAAGATAGCTGCACCGAAGGCGCGCCCTAAGAAGCTACCAGTCTCGGCGCGGTCTTTGGCCTCTCCTTTAAATACTGTCTGGGTATTTGGTGGGAGTTTAAGTTCCTGAATGCCTTGTTGAATCTCGGCAATCTTGTCAGAGACAAGAACGCCAGGCTCCACATCTGCACGAATGGTAAAAACTCGTAAGCCGTCGACGCGATAAAGCTTTTGCACCTTGGGTTGCGGTTTAAGGCTTATAAAGTTAGCAATCGGAATGTTGCCCAAAGGAGTAACCACCCGCAAATCCTTTAATTGTTCGAGATGGCGAAACTCCGGCAAATAACGCACAAGGATGTCGATTTCATCAGGGGAATCATCCGGTCGGTACTTACCCACAACAATACCGTTGGTTACAAGCTTGA
>JBAWWF010000008.1:0-14071 GCA_037146895.1 Alphaproteobacteria bacterium
TAGGGCATTCGCTTACGCTCATTGCTATTTTCTAGCTTCCGGTATGACAGTGGGGCACCTCTTATGGCTTTCTCTTTTATCCCGAACTGAGGTTACCTAGGTCATACTCAAAAACCGTGAGGATGAAAGACTTCTGGATTGCTTCACTTCGTTCTCAATGACGGAAGTGGCCTCATTACTAGTTATCCGCCGTCATTGCGAGGCTGCGCTAGCAGCCGTGGCAATCCAGGCTCTTCTCTTAACACCAAAGACCTTAGCAGTTACAAGTTTTTTAAGAAAACTCATGCCCAATAGTGAATAAAAGTTTACAGCGGAACTCCTGTTGCTGATTGTTTTTGTCCACTGTAAACTGTCCTATATCTTACTTACCAAAGGCCATAGCATGTTCAACAATCCGTTCTTCAGCAAACTTTCAGCAAAAACTTACGATGTAACCCTTGTAGGTCTTGTGATCATTATGTACATAGCATTGTGTGCAGAAGCAGACATGTATGTCCCTGCTTTTCCGCAGATGATTGAACATTTTGGTGTCGCAGAAAATAAAATTCAACTGATTCTAAGCATTAACTTCGGGGGGCTTTGTTTGGCTGGGCTTGTTGCGGGACCTCTTTCAGACAGCTACGGCAGAAGAAAGGTCTTGCTTGGAGGATTGCTGCTTTTCGTCATCAGCAGTGCTGGTTGCTGTCTTGCTAATTCCTTCAACATAATGCTTTTATGGCGCCTATTACAAGGTGTTGCGGCATCTGTACCCATGGTTATTGGGGCAGCTACCGTTTTTGATAAATACTCTGCAGAAAAAGCAGGGCAAATCACCGGTATGGCGAATAGCGTGATTTCAGCCTCTATGGCAGGTGCTCCAGTCGTTGGTGCTTGGATAACTCAAATTTTCAACTGGCGCGTAAACTTCGTTATTATTCTCGCACTTGCAATCATTTCGTTTATCGGAACTTGGTTGTTTATTGAAGAAACCTTGCCAAGTGATAAAAGAAAACCTTTTCATTGGACAACAATCCGTAAAGATTACCTGAGACTATCAAGAAGCTTTGCATTTATTGTTTATTCCTTGATCGCTAATTTCTCCTTCGTAGTCATTGTCGTTTATATTGCCAATCTTTCCGTGGTTTTTGTGAACCATATGGGCATGGGATTAGAAAAATTCAGCTATTACCAAGCTACAACTATGGGGACGTTTATTATCTTTTCCCTGTTATCTGTCAAACTTATTGCCAAAAAAGGACTAGACTACACCAAGAATCTTGGGGGAGTACTCGCTATAGTTGTTTGAGTTGGAATGCTATACACCAGTCAAGTTAATAAAATGGATGCCAATGCCATATGTGTGTCTATGGCTTTCATAGCCGCCGGAGGTGCCATGATGGCTGGGACATTTGGCGTAAAAGCACTGTCGATATTTCCCGAAATAAAGGGCACCGCGCTCGCCATGATGACAGCAATCCGTCAGCTTTTTGCGTGCCTTCTGGTCATCTTATCTGAATTGCTGTTTGATGGAACGATTGTGCCTGTAGCAATCATCATATTTGGCTGTGCATCAATAGCGACGGCTTGCTATGCAATACTTACGCTTAAGAGCAGCCCCAACCCGTTACAGAATATTAAATCTGACTCCGGTTAATACCCAGGCACGTGCCATTTCCAGACATTTCCATCAAGACCAAAATATATCAGGAAATTACCAATACTCTTAAGGTAGCCGCCGGTATAATTCAAAACCTCAAGGTTACCTTTGGACACAGGGATGAACGGATCACTCGCTATTCGTTTAGGGACGAGCGTTTTTAAATCTATTTCTTTAAGCATCATATTTTGTTTATCTCTTGCCATGTATATACCAAAGAGGGATTCACAGCTATGACTAAAGGCAACATTCATTGGTGCATCTCCCTCATCTTTCCTATTGTAAAATGCTGGTGCATTTGAGTCTGCATCTGCATCTAAACGCCATAGTGCATCGTTGGCCCTAATGATAATATATTTATGTGACATAATGACTTGCTTGACATTAGTACGTGGTACTCTTGCTAGCGCAGGGCCATAGAATCTAGAGAGAGAAATTTCCCTTTGTTTACAACTTTTGGTATCGAGTATAGTCGCTATGCTGTTCAATGGTACTTCACCTGGTATGAATTTTATAAGGGATTTTTGGTTTTCTGAGAAGTTTATTGTTGATATTTGACCTGTGTGTGAAAATGGAGCCAAAGACAATGTGGATGTACGAGGGCGTTTGCCTTGTATATTTTTATGTAACGTAACTTCGTTAACATACGTGCTTACATCCTTGACGTTCGTCTGGATATGAACATTGGTGCCATTGTCTAACTGGATAATGAACGAACCAGGAGCGTCTTTATGGATATCTAATTTTTCTCCTGAGCCTCTCCAGCTGCCATAGTTTGTCGGGTTAGCGGCACCTGCGTAAACATGTCCAAACAAAACTAATTTTTCCCCAGGAGTAAAACTTATTACCTCTTTTTCTGGTATAAATGCACGTAGATCAAGGACGTAATGGGTTGCACTGCCAGGTTTGATAGTTGCTTCGGCACAGTCTTTTAATTGTATTGTCGCAGTTTTTTGGTCGTTACGTGAAAAAACACATGGTATTACTTTGTCTATTGGAAAACTGTCGCGTATCTTCTTAATATACCTACTGACTGTGGTCTGCGTTCCATAATAGGGCAATAAATAATCTCTTTCTGCTTTGGATAGGAATTGAAGAGTTTTTATCCATAATTCTTGTGGCATTAGCGCAGGTTTTTTATTCAAAAGATGCTCTAATGTTAAGACCATATACCTTCTTTCCGTGCGCGCACATTTCTCTTCTATTAATGCTACGGATTCTTCTATCTCTTTTTCTTCTATTTCTCGCGCTATTCTTGTTGTTCTTTCCCACTCTGCTCTTTGTGCGAACACCCTACGCTGCTCTTCTAGCCTTTGTGCTGACACCCTATGCTGTTCTTCTAGCTGCTCCGCCCGTCTTTGTGCTGCCTGTTGTTCTTGGAGTCGACCTTGCTTAATATTTGCCAAGGTTCTATATGCTCTTTCCACATCCTGGGTAAAACTTGCTTGTTGTCTTGCGAATTCGAGATTGTTTATCCATGTTGGTTTGCTTATATGTACTGGTCTACCAGTTGCAGCTTCGCGCTCGAATATTTGGTTATCATAAAATTCAAGGAATTCTCCTCCTGTAAGGTCGTTAAAGTAACGGTTAGAACGGATTTATAAGTCTCCAAAGTTTGCTACAGGCATCTAAATGCTTCTTCCATCGTGTGCTTGGTTCTCTCGCTCGTAACAGCGATGCCTCAGATAACATCGACCCTACATTAACCTTTTCTATGGAGGCTCTTATAAACCACTTTACATAGCTGGTTTTTTGGGATCTCGTAGCTACTTTAGCAGCGAGGCGGAAATATTTATGATCTGTTCGAGTTGTGCCATGCAGGTCATCTTGGGTAATTACAGGAGCTTTATGATTGAAGTGATCAAGAATATTAGGAAATTCAGAGGTGTTTTTAGTGTGCGATGGGCGAGGACTATTTACTCTGCAATGAGGCACACGAAAGCTTGCTGTTATGATCAGCTCTACGGCCTCTTGTGCTATCCATGATCTTGTAACAGTGCTTGTGTCTGTGTGGGCCTCATAGTCCTGCCTTAATACCTCTAGAACCTCTAGAGGGCTTAACTTAGCTGACGCCTGGGTTATAGCGAAAAAAGAAAGAAACAGCACAACTAAAACACGAGTAAACACGATCAAGACCCCTCAAACAAACACATTGACATAGTTGTTGCTTTGTATATATATAATATCACCATTAGTCAAGGACGAAAAAAGTGTCAACGGTAATATATGAATAAATCTATTATTTACTTTTTCTGGCAGCATATAAAGCCGTATAAGTGGCTTTATGTTGTTATGATGTTGGCGCCCATTATCGGCAGTTTTTATCCTTTTGCTTATAATTATGCGATCAAGCTCTTCCTCGACACAATGGCTGCACATGAGCAGTTAACCTATCGCAGTTTGTTGCTGCCTATTGCCATTTTTATCATGACGCACCTTATCAATGAGGTGATGTGGCGGATCAGTAACATCGCTGAATGGAGATCAGAGCCTTACGTTAGGCGTTCAATCGTCTTAAAATCATATGATTACGTACAGAACCATTCCTATTTATTTTTTCAAGATAATTTTACGGGTTCTATTAGCAGCAAGCTTAAAGGCATATTGGACGGCTACGATAAATTCTGGGCCGAGGTGCACCATGGATTGCTATTAAAGATTATGAAAATTACGGTGAGCCTTGGTGCGCTTTTTATAATTAACATGCACCTTGGTTTGGCTCTCCTGGTTTGGGTAATGGTATATGTACCCATAACGTACAAGATGTCCTTGAAATTGAACCAGTTTTCTTTTCTGGAAACTGAAAGTCGCCATTCTTTGATTGGTCAAGTCTCTGATAAAATCACCAACATTATTTCTTTGTTTTCTTTTGCTTCACGTGAGAAAGAACTACAAAGTCTTGAAGATCAAGTATCGAATGATTTTATCCCAAAGCAAATGAAGGTATATCTCTATGGCTTTAAATTTCAGATAGTAGCTGGTGGTTTATATCTTATAATGATGGGGTTTATTCTATTCTATATGATTCATCTGAGGATGATTAACTATATTTCTGTTGGTGATTTTGCTTTCGTCTTCGGCATCACCCTAATCGTCTCGGAGGAAATCTGGAGTGCAACCATTGCTCTGCAAGAGTTCTCCTTGGCTATGGGGAATTTAAAAAGCGCGTTGTCGGTGTTGCACATCCCCCAGCAAAATCTAGACAGCAAAGGTGCGCACACTCTGACTGTAAAATCACCAACCATAGAATTCCGACATGTGCGCTTTGCCTATAATGATGGAAGCAAAGATAGTGAGAGCAATCTTGTGTTCAAAGACCTCAACTTAAAAATCAAGGCTGGGGAAAAAATCGGGATCGTCGGGCATTCCGGTGCCGGCAAATCCTCGCTGGTGAATCTTTTGCTGCGCTACTTCTGGAACGATCGTGGCGAAATCCTTGTTGACAACCAGAACATTAATGACGTCACCCAAGATTCATTGCGGGCCAACATTGCAGTTATTCCGCAAGATACGATGTTGTTTCACCGTACCATTATGGAAAACATACGCTATGGCAACCCAGAGGCCAGCGATGAAGCAGTGATCGAGGCCAGCAAAAAGGCCCACATTCACGAGTTCATTATGACCTTGCCAGAGCAATATAATGCCCACGTGGGCGAGCGGGGTATAAAGCTCTCGGGTGGGCAGCGGCAACGGATTGCGATTGCGCGGGCAATTCTCAAGGATGCGCCGATCCTGATTCTCGACGAGGCGACCTCATCTCTCGATAGTCAAACTGAAAAGTTTATTCAGGATAGCCTTAACCTTTTGATCGAGGATAAACGGAAAACGGTTATAGCTATAGCGCATCGCTTGTCGACCCTAAAGCATATGGATAGAGTGATTGTCTTGGATAAAGGGATGATTATTGAAGAAGGTACCCACAACCAATTAATCCAAGACAAAAATAGCTTGTACAAAAAATTGTGGGAACTGCAAGAGATTTAGTCACTGTCTCGAAGGGCGGGTCAGGATTATTTATTTCCTGACCCAGTTTCTTATTTATTTGGAAGCAGCATCACCGTTACCACCGTTACCCCAAATAAGTCTGCGAGGGTCGAGCATGCCGTATCCGTTTTTGTTGTTTGGGTTTTCCCCCGGTTGGGCACCTTCTATATCATCCTCTCCTAACTCTACACCATCATCCTCTTCCTCATCATCGCTCTTCACTTCTTGATCCGCCGCCGCTGCTGCATGAGGAGGGGAGACGGGTTCATGCCAGGTTGCGGGAAGTGAATCATCCCACGCTAATGTGGCGTACATAAACCCCTCATTTCTGCGATATTCAGTAAGCAACCAGCTAAAGGCACTTAAGTGTCCACCTCTGTCTTGACTAACGAAGGTAGGTTCTTCTTTAATCCAGCTATCAACAAAAGCACGGGTTTGCTTATTGTTATTCATAATTAAAAACCCATCTCTTACTAGCTTGTGGCCTTTGTCATCTTTTGTTTCAGCATCTTCATCGACTAGCATGTCGTATCCCATGCCTAGCTTATTTAACAGAGGTGCCCAAGATTCACCGTTAATCTCTAAACATCTAGAATCCAGGACGACTAAGTTAGCAGGATTCATAATTAGCGCAGCTTTAATAAGAATAGGATCAAAAAATGGCAAAATGAACAATGGGATATTATCCACCGAAGCCGGTAGTATTCCTTCATGCCATGTTACGGGAGCTAAGGCATTACTCGCCGGAGCTTGCGGTATCCTTTCATGCCAGGTGACGGGAAGGTTGGCTTCCCACGCGAAAGTGTCCACCTGTAGGTTGTGTTTAGCGCGAAACTGAGCAATCAGCCAACTAAAGATATTTGTGTGACCATCTCTGTCCTCGCCAGGCTTCAGGGGTTTTGCAGCGTTCCAAGCTTCAGTAAAATAACGAGTTCTACCGGTATTGCGAAAAACAATCAAACCCTCTTTTGTTTTTCCTGTCTTTGGGTCTATATCCACTAGCATATCTAATTCCATGCCCCCTGGTCCCATGCTCAATAACTTAGTGAATATGGGTTTCCAGGAATTACCGTTCTCAAGAAAATGGCAGTGGTCTACGCTTACCAGAATACCACCCTCAGGGACCTGGGCTGTGCTTCGTAGTAGCTCGTCAACAATAGAAGAATCAAAGGGAGCTCCATAGACAGCGTCCTCTGGAAACGGAGCAATAGTTAAGCCTATGGGGCGTTGTGGTTGTCTTGCTGCGACTGGGAGGCCAGCAGGCTGGAGATCAGCAGCACTGCAAGCTCCATTGAATGCAACTACGGATAATAAACAACAAATGATTTTACGCATGTTTTGCCTTTCTATGTTTAAAAGATAATAGTTAGTTAGTTAGTTAGTTAGTTAGTTAGTTAGTTAGTTAGTTAGTTAGATAGTTAGTTAGTTAGTTAGTTAGATAGATGCCTTTTTTATATGTACGTACCTGCTCTGTCTTAGCGATAATATGTCCCTATATGGCTCCCCTCTTAGCTCGTTTTGATCGCTAAACCGACGGTAAACGTCTGGACACGTGGTCTGGCATTAAAAGTGGATCCGCCACCTGAAATGGTGATTGTTCTAAAGAAGGTGTGTTTATACTCCGCATTCAGGAAAATGTTTTTGCTAATCATCGTACGGATACCGAAGCGAGGGGCAAAGCCGAGCCGATCGCTTGTGTTGCTGCCTACCGTACTATCGGAATATTGCCAGCGTGCATAATCAACACCTGCGGCAACATAGGCCACCATGTCCTTGATTACTTGATAGCCAAGAAGGCTAGAGGCACCGAGAATAGATTGTGCACGAAGCTGTGTGGTATAAGCAGTTGATAGGAACTTACGATCAAAATTATTCAGATCATTTTGGAGTTGCACAGCCATGTACCAATCGCGCACCATACGTCCGTAACCACCGAATAAAAACCCCACACTACCGACGTTGCCAATACTACCAGAAGCCCCATTATTGGTAACGGTTGTTTCGTGGGTTGTTAAGTCGTATACGCTTCCTTGAACTTTGCCATATACGCCGTTCATTGATGAGTTAGCCGTAGCCGTGCATGTGACAAAAATTGCAGCTACAGCAACTAAAAATTGGAGTTTTTTCATGTGCCGTCCCTCCAAAAAAATCTCATACTTCAACGTCTAGACCAATAGCGGTTAATAGTTCCCCTTTAATCCCCTACTTAAATATGATTGTAGATTGAAGCCGCAAAATATCCAATAAAAAATATGCATTTTATCTAAAATTTATGTAACTCCCCAGGTTGTGATCCTCGGACCTGTCCTCCCGACTTCCGCACTTTTTTGATTAACGCAAGGTCTGAGGCGTTGATTTTGCTGAAGAAAACATATCAATCAATGCCTCGTAAGGCCATGGGCGTGATTGGTTCTGGGATTGCTTAGTTGATGCCGACCTTGCAAACAATAGTGCTAGCTGGCAGTGGGTTGCTGGATGCGGTCGTGACTGGGATCGCAGCAAAAACCGCGTCCTACGCTCAAATAGTAAAGACGGCTGACTTTAGCAACAGCTAAAGTCAGCTAACTTTTTCACTCGGCTCCGTTCGCACGTCTTATTCCAGCTCAAGAGCGCTAATATCTGGAGAAGCAGCCACCAGGGAAAGACTATGGTCTGGGTCCACCACCGCATCAATAGACTCTAACGTTATTAGAGGAAATCGGATTTCTGTGTGATGGAAAAGCAGTTTTCTTAGCGCTAGGTAGTGAAATTGATCCCACTGCTGCCAAACAGTAATTCTCTCAAAGGCTGCTGCTCGCCATTCTAGATAAGTTAGTTCATTTTGTTGCTTGCTACAATCAAAGTTTGCCTTCAAGAGTTCTTTGAAAGAATCTTGGTGATAAGGGTATTCGTCCATGAGATGTTTTTTGATCTCAATGTTAAAGGGGTGATTTTGACCAAATCGCTTTGCGTAAATATATACACTAAGGTATTTTTTATAAGTATCGCAATCCTTGGTAAATGCATCTAGTTGTGCTTGAGGGAGATCATAATGACCCCAATCTAAAATATATTCTGGATTAGTAAGTTCTCGACCATAACCCTGCCTTCTATAATCCAGAGCATCTTCTGGTGCACCCCATGCACCTGCGCATATACTAGGGTAAGATAGGTCTGATGTTATGCTATCGTCAGATAGAAATGTTGGACCTGTCGTTTGTATAACCTCTTGTATAAGATTATAAATAGGATCTGGAATGTTAGCAATAATATTAGAGCAATTATTCGGATTGCCTTCACACCACTTAATCAATCTATGAATGTACTCAAAATGAAGAACTACAGGGTTTTTATTGTATTTTGGAATCACGACACTGTTAATCTTTATTTTTTGCAACTGCCTGTCGCATAATTTTTTGTAATTATCTATGTCTGTTATACATATTTTAATGATATCATTATTGGCTTGAGCTCTGCCGAAATAAAATCCAGCAGTAGTAGTTGGCGTAAATACAGACTTAAATAAGGCTTCAATAAGTTCCCCGTGTTTGTTATGTTCCATGCCATAACAAAAGGCATCGATGTCACAATAAGTACGCATAGTTCCGACGGGAGCGTTTGGTACGTCTTGCCCATAAATCATTCCTATGATTCTGTAAACATCGCTAGCTATTACTGGGTTACCTTGAGTGGCGTTTTTAAATAAAGCAGTAATTTTTTGTTGTTGTGCGGGGGCATCAAATATCTTCAACAAATTTGCAACGACATTGTCTATTAGTAAAATTTCAAAACGGGATCCGTGCTGGTTTTCTAGTAAGCCGATTTGTTGGTGGTTAGATCGGTAAGTCATCAAATCACATACGAAAACAATTTTAAGATTATCTGGTGAGCTTTGAATGAGTGCCTCTACATAAGGGAAGAATTTGCGACCATATTGTGAGCCACCAACTTGCACATCAGTTACTGGGCCATAGGCAAGGTTATCACTGAGCGTACGTCCAGTTGTCCAAAAGAAATGCAGCTCTGGAGAGACTCCTTCGAGATATCCAGTTATGGTCGGTCCATTTTCTTGAAAATGCTGCAGTGCTATAGCTACTTTACTATCGACTTCAGGTGCAACGCTCATTCCCGCAGCAGGATTACATAAAGCTGCCAATATTTCTGGACCGTCTTTTTGCTCGTCAGCAGCAAAAGTACTTGAAAGTGACAACAGCGAAAACAACATTGTACCAATTGCTAATTTGCCAGAATTTGAAAAATTCATTTAAATAATTCCTTTGAATTGTTTTAAAAATTAAAATAAAATACTGCTAGATAATTTTGTTAAAACCATTTAGAAGCGTATTATTGTTGAATGTTATATAGGAATTAAAAAATAGAATTGCAATATATAAAGATATTAAATTATCGCCATGTATACCCATTTCAGATAGTTTTGCGCGGACATCTGCGTCGTTCGGCGGTGCTCATGTATACACAGATACACTCCGCTCCGTCGAACTAGCACCTGCCTCACGCAAAACTATCTGAAATGGGTATATAAAGAGATTAAATTATCGGTATCATAAACAAGCAACAAAAAGGGTTGGATATGACAAAGGAAATTTCTATAGTTTGGTTTAGACAAGACTTGAGGGTATCAGATAATCCTGCCCTTGTGGAAGCTTCCAAAATAGGAAAAATATTGCCTATTTACATATTAGATGATTGCGCCCCTGATCCATGTAAAATAGGCGGTGCAAGCAAGATATGGCTTCATTATTCACTTCATAGTTTAAATAAGTCATTGAATGGAAATTTGAATATCTATATGGGAAAAACAAGTGAAATTATTGAGTTGCTAATCGATAAGCATGGCGTTTCCGACCTGTTTTGTAATGAATGTTATGAACCTTGGAATATAAAACAAGAGAGCAACGTTAAATATATATGCAAAAATAAATCTATTAATTACAAATCATTTAACAGTAGTTATTTGTGGACACCAAACCAAATACTAAAAAGCGATGGGACTTATTATAAAGTTTTCACTGCTTATAAGAAGAAATCATATCAATCAATGCCTCGTAAGGCCATAAAAAACACAACAAAAATTAACGCTATCGTGGATTATGAAAACAAAATATCTATATCAGATTTAGATTTAATTCCAAAAGATAAAAAATGGCACCAAAAAATTTCAGAATCATGGAATATAGGTGAGTTAGCGGCACAAAATAAGCTCAATAATTTTATAAAAAACCAACTGTCCGGATACAAAAATGGTCGCGACTATCCAATTAGAAATCAAACATCTCTGTTATCGCCACATTTGCATTTTGGCGAAATATCACCTGCTCAAATTTGGGAATCTGTAAATGGTATTGGCCATTTTCATGCCAATGATTCGGATATAGAACATTTTTTAAGCGAACTAATATGGCGTGAATTTTCATGCTATTTATTGCATCATTTTAACTCATTACACAAAGATAATTTTAACAATAAGTTCAATAAATTTCCTTGGGAAAATAATTTAAAATATTTAAAGGCATGGCAAACTGGCAATACAGGTTTTCCAATTATAGATGCTGGTATGCGTCAATTATGGCAAACAGGATACATGCACAATAGAGTAAGAATGGTGGTCGCATCATTTTTAGTGAAAAATTTAAACATTCATTGGCACAAAGGGCGTGATTGGTTCTGGGATTGCTTAGTTGATGCCGACCTTGCAAACAATAGTGCTAGCTGGCAGTGGGTTGCTGGATGCGGCGTTGATGCTGCACCATATTTTAGGATTTTTAATCCTATTACCCAAGGTGAGAAATTTGATAAAAATGGAGATTACACAAGAACATTTGTTCCAGAATTGAAAAACCTACCTGATAAATATCTATTTCAACCAAGTGCGGCTCCTAAAGATATATTAAAATCAGCTGGTATAGTTTTAGGTGAAAATTACCCAAATCCTATTATTGACTTAGCTGCATCAAGAAATAATGCGCTTGGGGCATATAAGAAACTATGAGCAAAACTGTAATTATTTTTGGCCATGGGTATGTATCAAAATTTTTAATTCAACAATTAAATGCTTTCGGTTGCGTTGTTTACTGCACTTCTAGGAAAGTTGACATCGGCAGGCCAGTTAAAAATGAAAATGTTACAATAATAAATTTTCTTGATCCATCTCTAATTTCGTTAATCAAATCATCGAATGTACTCTTAAGTACTGTCCCGCCAAATAATGAAATTATTGATCCTGTATTAGATGAATATGCAGACATTATATCGAAAGGTATATTTGAATGGATAGGATATCTTTCATCAACAAGTGTATATGGCGACCATCATGGCGCTTGGGTTGATGAAGAAACAAAATGCGCTCCCAGTAATGAAAAATCTAGAATAAGATTACTAGCTGAGCAGCAGTGGTTGGAACTTTATTCAAAAAACAAATTACCTGTTCATGTTTTGCGTTTATCAGGCATTTATGGTCCAAATAGAAATTGCTTGAAACAAATAAAAAATGGCAAAGATTTTACTATTATAAAAAAAGATCAATTTTTTTCAAGAATTCATGTAGAAGATATTTGCATGGCAATTATTGCTTCCATAAAATCACCAACTGCAGGAGAAATATATAATGTTAGCGACGATGAGCCAGCACCAATTAATATTGTTCAACAGTTCGGTGCTAGCATTCTAAATGCAAACAGTTTGAAGGAAATACCATTTGAAGTTTCTACCTTATCAGATCAAACTAAATTCTTTTTTAATGATAACAAAAAAGTTAGCAACAAAAAAATCATGAAAAAGTTAAATATTAAATGGATATATCCAAATTACCTCGTTGGTTTGACAAAAGGATGCTTGCCAGATTTGAGTAATACATGATTATTGTTCATAAAGCATTATATTTTGTGTGGCACCAAAAAGCTTTTAGGAGCCATTTGACAACAAATACTTAGCATTTGCAGTAATTCCCGCTGAAGGATAAAAGCTAGGGAGCCTGCAATCTTCAGCGAGTTAGCTTGACATAAGAATCGTAAATCAGTCCAAGACAAGCTTGAATGGGGGATAATTGCCCGCCTGCTCTTCATGTAATTGGTAGTCGTAATCAGCTTTATTTACTACCACAGTATCGTCGTCGTCCGGACTAAATATTACAGGCAGAGGGTAAGCCCACTCCAATGTATCGTAAATCAAATTATTAGTTTTTCGAGATTCGGCAAGAAGCCAACTAAATATATTGGTATGACCATCTCTAGTCTCTCCTGGAAGCATAGGTTCAGCTCTTCCCCACTTATCGATAAAATCATGAGTTTTTTGATTGTTTGCCATCACGAAAAAACCCTCTCTTATGAGTCTATGGCCTTTAGCATCTCGTGATCCAGCGTCTTCATCAACTAACATGTCGTATCCTCTAGCCAATTTCGCAAGCAGCGGCACCCAAGACACATCATGTCGATGTATGAATAATTTACTGTTCACGCTAGCTACAACCTCATACCTTGGATTGAGACTATCAAGTGCTTTTTTAATATGTATCGGTTCGAAATCCACAATTCTTGGTGTGGAATCATGTTTATTCTCTAAATCATGATCCGGCAGTGGTGCTTGCCAGGTTATTGGCAGCGGGAAATCCCACTCAAATGTTGCCACCTGAAGATTGTGCTTGCCGATATAATCAGATAGCAACCAACTGAAAAATGTGGGGTGACCCTCAAGATCCACAGGCCCAGCAGACTGTCCAGCTGCCCAAGCACCGGTAAATGACCGAGTACTTGCAGTATTACGCAAAACCAAAAGAGCATTGTTTGTTATACCGTTTTCCTGTATATCGGCTAATATATCAAACCCTTCTTTGTGTTGGCCACCGTACATTAATTTGGTCGTCATAGGTTTCCAAGGATTACCATTGGCAACACAGTGATCCTGATTGATACTAAGCACGATGCCATTATTTTCAGGAACTTTGTTTGTGTCGAGTAATAGCTTATCAACAACCCTAGAATCAAATGGCGCCAACGTCACAGTCAGTTTTATCGGGGGTGTTGATTGTTCTCCGATATTAGGCTGAAGCGCGAGCGAATCCGCCCCATAAACTGTGTGTGCCGTAGCCATAGATAATAAACAGTAAATTATTTTACGCATGCTTTGCCTTTCTATATTTAAAAGATATGTAACTCAGATCATCCTCAAAATACCTTGAGGATGAGGGGGGGTGGATTGCGGTGCTTCTCTCACAATAACCCTCGGGTCAAGCCCAAGGGCAGGCTCCAGAGCGTTTATGACACATTCACTCCAAAAAAATCTCATACTTCACCTAGACCAACAGTGATTAATAGATCACTTTAATCCCCTACTTAAATATGATTGTAGATTGAAGTTGCAAAATATCCAATAAAAAAGATGCACTTTATCTAAAATTTATGGTGTCTTTGTTTGAAAGTTGAGCTCAATTAGAAGAAAAGCCAGGCGAGCAAT
>JBAWWF010000009.1:0-13965 GCA_037146895.1 Alphaproteobacteria bacterium
CTCCTGCTCTGGTTGCTTTGGCCTCTGTTTTGTTAGATGGTAAAAATAGTGAAGATATTGAAGAAGTCTATGGATTGTTTAGCCAAGCTGCTGCACTTGGAGATCCTCTGGCTATAGAGATTTTAGTTTTGCGCGGCCTTAAATTTGATGTGAATAATCAAGTTAACGTTCAAGCCGATACTTTATTATCCCAGCAAGCATCATCCAAATCCTTAATGGCCGTATGTTTTAAATATGGGAAGATAGGTGCTACGTTTATTCTAAGCTTCTTACTAAGACAGGGCCTAAAGTATGGCCTCAAGCAGGGCGTAGAATCACTATTTTAAGGGATTTATACTCATTCCAGATCGTTTTGCGTGAAGCAGGCGCTAGTTCGGCGGAGCGGAGCGTGTCTGTTTATACATGAGCGCCGCCGATTATACATGAGCGCCGCCGAACTAGCGCCTGCTTCACGCAAACCGATCTGATTTCGGTATATACCCATCGCGAATCAAAAGTGGGGATGCAGATCCTCGGGTCAAGCCCGAGGATGACACTACAACTAGCTGTCATCCTCGGGCTTGACCCGAGGATCTAAAATCCGCAGTGTGAGTTATTTGAGTTTGAGAGTTACCAAAATTTTTCGTGGAAATTTATCTGAGAACAGCGTATTACTTAACAAGGGGAATTTTAACATCGGGTTTTTATGATGAATTTGCTACTGATAATCCATATTTTCATTACGCTAGCACTGATTGGCGTTATTTTACTGCAACGCGCGGAAAGCGGTGGTTTGGGGCTTGGCGGCGGTGGTAACTCCGCGAGCCTGTTCACAGCACGTGGAAGTGCCAACCTCTTGACGCGAGCAACAGCAGTACTTGCGACTATTTTTATCGGCAATTGCTTGCTCATGACCATAATTGCTTCGCACCAGACACATCGGGAAAACAGCCTAATTGAAGGGCCTGCTGCACCCATAGCCAGTCAGCATTAATCGTGACGCGCTATATTTTTGTTACAGGCGGTGGCGTTTCTTCGCTAGGTAAAGGTTTGGCTGCTGCTTCTCTTGCTGCGCTATTGCAATCACGCGGCTACAAAGTAAGGTTGCGCAAGTTAGACCCATATCTCAACATCGACCCTGGAACTATGAGCCCTTACCAACATGGCGAGGTGTATGTGACCGAGGACGGCGCCGAGACAGACCTGGACTTGGGACACTACGAACGCTTTACGAATGTCTCTGCCAAGGCAAGCGATAGCATTACCACCGGCAAGGTCTACGCCGCGATCTTGCAAAAAGAACGCCGCGGCGATTATTTGGGCGCGACGGTCCAAGTCATCCCACACGTTATTGATGAAATCAAAGAGTTTGTCCTGAATGATAGCTCGGCAGAGGACTTTGTTATTGCCGAGATTGGCGGCACCGTGGGTGACATGGAAAGCCTGCCTTATCTAGAGACTATCCGCCAATTACGCAATGACTTAGGGGCAGCAAAAACGCTGTTCATCCACCTGACTCTCTTGCCGTATGTTGCAGCCGCTGGAGAGTTGAAGACTAAGCCGACGCAACATTCCGTCAAAGAATTGCTTAGCGTGGGTATCCAACCCAACATCTTGCTTTGTCGGTGTGAACGCCCTATGCCTGTTGAGGCGCGACAAAAGATTGCGCTTTTTTGCAACTTAAAACCTGAAAACGTTATTGAAGCTATTGATGTTGACACTATTTATCAAGTGCCGCTGAATATGCACGCTGAGAAATTAGATACGCTTGTATGCAACTATTTTGGGCTAGAAACAACCACCGCACTTGACTTGACGACATGGCAGCACATCGTCAGTGCTTTTCGCCATCCCAAACAAACCGTTACCATCGCTATTGTCGGTAAGTATACTCGCATATCTGATGCTTATCGTTCTCTAGTCGAAGCACTCAACCATGCAGGGTGGCTCACACAAACCAAAGTCAACATACAGTGGGTAGATGCTGAAGGATATACAGATCCAAACGTTTTGAGTCAAGTCCAGGGCATTATTGTTCCTGGCGGATTTGGCAAGCGCGGAACTGATGGTATGATTGCCGCTATACAATGGGCTAGAGAGCAAAAGATCCCTTTCTTAGGGATTTGCTTTGGTATGCAGCTTGCCGTTATCGAAACCAGCCGCAATGTCTTGGGGCTATCTCAAGCTTCCTCAACCGAATTTGGCTCCACTGACGAACCAGTGGTTGCCTTGATGACCGAGTGGTTGGCGGGCGATAGTGTTGAACGCCGCAAAAGCAGCGATGATTTGGGGGGGACTATGCGCTTGGGAACTTACCATTGCCATTTAAAGACTGGCTCTCTTATCTCTTCTATTTACGGGAAACAAGATATTAATGAGCGTCACCGCCATCGTTGGGAAGTCAACATGACCTATAAGGATCGGCTAGAGACGGCTGGCATGATCATCTCCGGCACGTCACTCGATGGTGCTCTGCCAGAAATTGTTGAACGCCATGATCATCCTTGGTTTGTCGGCGTCCAATTTCATCCAGAGTTTAAATCACGCCCGCAAGAGCCGCATCCTCTCTTTGTTTCTTTTATTAAAGCTAGCATCGCGCAGGAGCGAGCATAATGAGCAGCCATCAAATTCATCTTAATGACATAGTTATTGCCAATGATAAGCCACTGGTAGTGATTGCTGGGCCATGCGTCCTGGAAAGCCGTCAGCATGGGCTAGAAATGTCGAGTGCCATCAAGGAAATTTGCGAGCGGCTACAATTGCCATTTATTTATAAGACTTCATTTGATAAGGCAAATCGCACGAGCATTAAAGGTGAGCGTGGCTTAGGCATTGCGAAAGGATTGCCCATTCTTGCTGAGATTAAAGAAAAATATGGCTGCCCGATTCTCACGGATGTTCATAATTCTGAACAATGCGCAAGCGTAGCAGAAGTCGTTGATGTTTTGCAGATCCCTGCCTTTTTGTGTAGACAAACGGATTTACTACAAGCCGCAGCCGCCACTAAGCGCATTATTAATATTAAAAAAGGCCAGTTCCTAGCACCATGGGATATGCGCAATGTTGTTAAGAAAATGGAATCCTTTGGCCATACGCAACTGATGCTCTGCGAACGCGGTGCGTCGTTTGGTTACAATACCCTCGTATCCGACATGCGCGCGCTCCCCATCATGGCCAGCACCGGATATCCGATAGTCTTTGATGCTACCCACTCTGTGCAGCAGCCAGGGGGACAAGGTGAGGCTACCGGCGGCGAACGTCAGTTTGTGCCAGTGCTTGCACGTGCTGCCGTTGCTGTCGGTATTGCGGCAATCTTTTTAGAAACGCACCAGGACCCTGATAATGCCCCCAGCGACGGCCCCAACATGATTCATCTAAAGGATCTGTCACAGCTTCTTACGCAACTCAAAGCCTTCGACCAACTCGCCAAAACTCATCCTTTAACCGCTTAGTTATGGAGTAAAAACGTATATGCTTAAGGAAGACCTGTAATGCCTATTATTTGTCAGTTTCTTGGCGTTATTATTACAATGTATTATTATGACCATGCACCTCCACACTTCCACGCTCGTTATGGTGGATATGAGATCACTGTGAACATCTTAACAGGCCTAGTAACAGGGACGTTTCCTAAACGTGCCCTAAGGTTTGTTTTGGAATGGTATGAGCTTCACCACAATGAGCTCATTGAAAACTGGGAGCGTTGTCAGAATGCTCAGCCTCTATTGCCCATACAACCTCTGGAGTAATTTATGTTTATTCATGTCCAAGATGCGCACTATGTGAAAAATTTTACAGTTTGGGTGTCATTTGATGATGGTATTGAAGGAACAATTAACCTTAAGGACTTCCTAAAAGGCCAAATTTTTGAACCTTTACAAGATGTTAAAGTTTTTAAGGAGGTGTTTTATGATCCAACAACAGGAACCATATGTTGGCCCAATGGTGCTGATTTCGCGCCAGAATTTTTAAGAAAACATATAGTCTTAAAAGAATAAGAAGACTATAATTACCATATGACAAGCATAACCAATATTATAGCGCGTGAAATCCTTGATTCCCGTGGCAACCCAACGGTTGAAGTTGAGGTGAGCCTAGAGAATGGAGGCTGGGGGCGTGCTGCTGTTCCCTCTGGTGCTTCAACTGGGTCTTTTGAAGCACTTGAGATGCGTGATGGTGATCCACAACGCTATAGCGGCAAGGGCGTCGCACACGTAGTCGCCACCATTGAACATGAGATTTTTCCAGCGTTACAAGGCCTCGATGCGCTCGAACAACGCGAGCTAGACCAGATCCTACTGACTATTGATGGAACGCCGAACAAGGCTCGCTTGGGTGCAAACGCTCTCCTCGGCGTGAGTCTAGCTATAGCCAAGGCCGCAGCCGCAAGTCTGGGGTTGCCGCTCTACCGCTATCTCGGCGGCCCACAAGCTCACAAGCTACCTGTCCCCCTCATTAACATTATTAATGGCGGCGCACATGCCGATAATGGCATCGATTTTCAAGAGTTTATGATTCTCCCCGTGGGAGCTCCCACCTTTGCTGAAGCTCTTCGCATGAGCTGCGAGATTTTCCATAATCTAAAATCGCTACTCAAAAAGGCCGGACATAATACTAATTGTGGAGATGAGGGCGGTTTTGCCCCTGACTTGCAGACCCCTGAAGAAGCCCTGGATTTCATCGTCAGCGCAATCCACGCAAGCGGGTATCAAGCAGGTACAGATGTTCTGCTAGCTCTCGATGTCGCGGCTAATGAATTTTACAAGCACGGTCACTATCATTTACGTAAATCTGATAAGCCATTGACGGCCCACGATCTAATTGCGTACTACCAGAAACTTGTCTGTAACTACCCTCTGATCTCCATCGAAGATGGCCTGGCCGAGGACGACTGGAGCGGGTGGCAGACCTTAACTACAGAACTCGGTCATAAGGTTCAACTCGTTGGCGATGATCTGTTTGTCACCAATTACAAACGCATCCAACGCGGCATTGATCAAGGCATAGCCAATGCATTGTTGGTCAAGCCCAACCAAATCGGCACATTAACTGAGACCTTTGAGGCACTTCAACTAGCTATGCACGCTGGCTTTGGCACCATTATCTCCCATCGTTCCGGCGAGACCGAGGACACAACCATCGCCGATCTCGCTGTAGCCACTAATTGTGGCCAGATCAAAACTGGCTCCGTTAGCCGTTCAGACCGCGTTGCCAAATACAACCAGCTTTTGCGCATTGAGGAAGAACTCGGAACCCAAGGTGTTTATGCTGGAACATCTCCATTCAAGCGTTGGCTTGCCCGTGATTAAGCATCCATTGATTTCTTCAGGCTTCAAGATATGGCTTGCTCCGCTTATTGCGGTTAGTCTCTTAGTGTATTTTATTTACCATTTGATTCAAGGAGAACGGGGCCTTTTATCCTGGTACCACCTTCAGCAAAAAACAGAAGAGGTCCAAGATCAGCTCACGATGCTGCAACAGCAAAAACAAATCATCGAACGACAAGTCTTTCTTTTAAACCCTAGTACACTATGCCTAGATATGTTAGAAGAACGCGTCCGCAATGTACTAAACTTTGCTCGCGGTGACGATATCATCATTTTTGAGGATAAACCGGAGAAAAACTAACCTTCACAAAAACAACTGTGACAAGAATTTTTCTCCCACCTACTCCGACTATTCTGCAGTGAAATGGCGAAAAGTCACGACTATTCTCCATTTCACTGCAGAATAGTCGGAGCTCCCCATGTACAAATTTCTTGAAGTAAGGCTCCTGGATTGCCGCGTCGCCTTTGCCACGGCTGCTAACGCAGTGTCGTCATTGCGAGCGCAGCGAAGCAATCCAGGGAAGCCAGCTCAGGACTCAAAAATTGCAGGATGTTTGAGAATGCTCTTGGGTTGTAATAAGCCAAAGGATCGTGGAAAAGAGTAGCTGATTCCTGTCCTCTGACTCCTTACTCCTATCCTACCCCGCTTTGCGGACAGACGGTGTGCTCCGTTGATGAACATAAGCACCAACATGACGGCACATCTCACCTAAGTGATCCGTAAAACAATGGTCGGCCCCAGGAATTATATCATAACCAATCTCAAGTCCACGCTGCGCTTTGAGTTTGTTAACAAGCTTCGTAACAGACTCTGTCGGAACTGTAGTATCGGCTCCACCTTGGATAATCAAACCGGAAACAGGGCAAGGCGCAAGAAAATTAAAGTCATAGCGGTCAGCCGGAGGACTAACAGCAATAAACCCTGCGAACTCAGGGCGACGCATCAACAATTGCATACCAACCCATGATCCAAAGGAAAATCCTGCAATCCAGCAAGAAGATGCATTGGGATTATGAGCCTGCAACCAATCAAGTGCCGAAGCTGAATCATTCAGCTCTCCATCACCATTATCAAACTTACCTTCTGAACGACCAACACCACGAAAATTAAAACGTAAGGTATTAAAACCGAGCCCCGAAAAAACCCGATAAAGAGCATATGCAACCTTATTATGCATAGTCCCCCCATGCTGAGGGTGCGGGTGAACAATGAGTGCAACTGGTGCTTGTGGATCTGCACTTTGATGATAATGCCCCTCTATACGTCCGGCAGTCCCGTTGAAAATAATCTCTGGCATATCTTTTTTTCTCCATCTAGAATCAATTCTTGACTGTTTTAGTCGGAATAACTTAGGATCAAAATTAGTCTCGTGTGTTAAACAGTCCTGCTGGTTGTGAAGCTTAACACACTAAATTGAAAACAACCACACTTATTACGAGACCCTAGGGAGGTGAAGTTTGCGTTTAAGTACAAAAGCCCGCTACGCAGTAATGGCAATGGTTGAGCTTGCTTTTTCCGAAGGTGATGCGCCTGTTTCCCTAGCAGACATCGCCGCCGCCAAAGGATTGCCGTTACCTTACCTAGAACAGCTCTTTGCCAAATTGCGCAGGGTTGGGCTTGTTGTGAGCGTACGTGGCGCAACAGGGGGCTATCGCTTAGCTCACCCCATAGAAGACGTGCGCATTTTTGATATCATTGTTGCCGTAGACCGTCCGCTAAAGGCGACGCGCTGCAATCACGACATAGCTCGCGGTTGCCAAGGCGGGGGGAAACGCTGCACCACACATGATCTATGGGAAGAGCTCGGCCATGTCGTCCAAGAATTCCTGAAACGCGTGACGCTCGCCGATATTCGCGAGAATCGGGTTTTGGGGATTTTCCGTCCATTCTCAAGCGCAGAGAGATCTGCATGAGTATTTACCTGGATTACAATGCAACAGCACCTTTGCGTCATCAAGCAGCCCAAGCAATCCTTGATACTTTAGATATTGTTGGTAATCCTTCCTCAGTACATGCGCTTGGTCGAGCAGTCCGCCAAAAGATTGATCTATCCCGCCAAATCATTGCGGATTATTTTGCATGCCTTCCACAACAAATCGTTTTCAATAGCGGCGCGACAGAAGCAAATAATGCTGTCCTCAAGGGGTTTAAAGGGCCAGTTATTGTCAGTGCTGTCGAACATGATTCTGTCCGCTTGGCCCGTGCCGATGCCATCATTTGCCCCGCAACTACCCAAGGGGTTATTGACCTTGATACCCTTGATCAAATATTGCGAACACAAAATGAGCCATGCCTTGTTTCCCTCATGTGGGCCAACAATGAAACAGGCGTGATTCAACCACTTGCCGAAGCCGCCGCCATTGCCCGCAGTCACGGAGCACTGATCCATTGCGATATGGTTCAAGCTGTTGGTAAGGTAGCCCTAAGCTGGAACGCTCTTAATGTTGATTACGCAACCTTTTCAGGACATAAAATTGGGGCTCCCACCGGTGCGGGCGTCATCATATTTAATCCACAAGCCCCCCTCTTCCCCTTACAAAGCGGCGGCGGGCAAGAGAAGTATTTCCGCCCTGGCACAGAGAATGTCCTCGGCATTATTGGCTTAGGTGCGGCTATTTCAGCCTGCAATGATGATTGGCAACGCATCAGCGATATGCGGGATAATATGGAGAAAAGCCTTGTGGCTTTTTGTCCCGAGATCACAGTTTTTGGTCTTGGAGCCAAGCGGCTTCCCAACACATCAAACCTAACAATGCCAGGAGTCAAGAGCGACACTCAAGTTATGCATTTCGATCTCCAAGGCATTGCTGTATCGGCAGGCACTGCTTGCTCATCCGGCAAAGTCAAGATCTCGTCGGTACTCCTAGCTATGGGCGTACCTGAAAAGCAAGCAGAGACCGCGATTCGCGTGAGCTTGGGGCCCACAACCACTAATCATGAAATTGAGGTCTTTATCGCCGCATGGCAAGACCTCTACAACCGTTCACTTCAAGGATCAGCACATGACCGTACCTAACCTAAAGACGACCTATCATCCTGAAGGCATGCTCCAGATTTATTTGGATTACCAAGCAACTACGCCTTGCGATCCGCGCGTTCTTGAGGCGATGCTTCCTTATTTCTCGGAGCACTTTGGCAATGCCCACTCGCGCAATCATCCACACGGATGGGTGGCGGAATCGGCTGTTGAAAAGGCTCGCGGACATATAGCAAGCATCATCAATGCCGATGCAAAAGAGGTTATTTTCACTAGCGGCGCGACGGAATCCAACAATTTAGCCATCAAGGGCGTTGCCAATTTTCACAAGGGGCGGAAGAATCATATCATTACGTGTGTGACCGAGCATAAGTGCGTTCTCGATAGCTGCCGCCATCTTCAAGAGGAAGGCTTTGCGGTTACCTACTTGCCCGTGCAACCGAATGGGCTTATCGACCTTGAACAATTACAGCAGGCGATCACCCCGCAAACCGTCTTGGTTTCCATTATGGCTGTTAATAATGAAATCGGCGTGATCCAGGACCTGGCCGCCATTGGTCAAATTTGCAAGAGTCATGGAGTGCTCTTCCACACTGACGCCGCTCAAGCTGTGGGTAAAATTCCGCTGGATGTGGAGGCGATGAACATTGATCTTTTGAGCATATCAGGCCATAAGATGTATGCGCCTAAAGGTATCGGTGCGCTATATGTTCGCCGCAAACCACGCGTGCGTCTACATGCGATGATTAACGGTGGCGGACAAGAGCGGGGCTTACGCTCAGGAACTCTACCGACACCATTGTGTGTAGCCCTTGGCGAGGCTTGTGCCATTGCTATGACTGAAAACACGGAAGAAACAAAGCACTTAGAAACCCTCTCACAGCGTCTTTACAGCGGTATTATGGATCGTCTCCCTGAAGTCTATTTAAATGGCGACCGAACAAAGCGTATACCTGGGAACTTAAACCTAAGCTTTGCATATGTAGAAGGCGAAGGGCTAATGATGGCTATTAAGGAATTGTCGGTATCGTCAGGATCCGCATGCACATCAGCGTCTCTAGAACCATCGTATGTGCTAAGGGCACTCGGCGTTGAGGAAGAACTAGCCCATACATCGATTCGTTTTGGCATCGGACGCTTTACGACGCTTGCAGAAATTGATCTAACGATTGAAAAGGTGGTCAGCGCTGTTGAACGCTTACGCGCAATGAGCCCATTATGGGACATGGCGCAAGAAGGCATTGATCTGAAATCTATTAACTGGGCAGCTCATTGATGCCAAGCCCGAAAGCAATTAGATTGAAAATGCCTTTTCTCCTGGATTGCTTCGCTACGCTCGCAATGACGAGTGGAGTGTGGATTAACAATGTCTTCCCTCCCCGTCATTGCGAGCGTAGCGAAGCAATCCAGGAAATCTTAATAAAACTAATGACTCCTACAACAAATAAAGGAACTAATCATGGCTTATAGTAACAAACTAATCGATCACTTCGAGAATCCACGCAACGTTGGAGCTCTCGACAAAAAAGACAAAAACGTCGGCACCGGGCTTGTCGGTGCACCGGCCTGTGGCGATGTTATGCAATTGCAAATTAAAATCAATGACCAAGGCGTTATTGAAGATGCTAAATTTAAAACGTTTGGTTGCGGTTCAGCAATCGCTTCTAGCTCGTTGATTACAGAAATGGTCATGGGCAAGACGCCGACAGAGGCACTAGAAATTCGCAACACACACATAGCAAGGGATCTCGCTTTGCCACCTGTCAAAATTCATTGCTCAATTTTAGCAGAGGATGCAATCAAGGCCGCCATCCATGATTTGCAGAGCAAACAGGGAGCCTAGCCGTGCCAGCACCTTTCTCAATAACTCCCCAGGCCTTGGAGCGCGTGCAGGTCTTGCTTGCACAACGCGGTCGGCCATCTGCGGGTATCCGTGTTGGCACTAAAACAAAGGGGTGCAGTGGCTTATCTTACACACTGGAATATGCTGATGAGGCTAATCCTTACGATGAGTCCGTTACCATTGATGGTGTCACTGTTTTTATTGACTCCAAAGCACTTCTCTATCTTTTGGGCACCGAAATGGACTTTGTCCAGAACGAGTTGGAATCGGGCTTTGAGTTTCGTAACCCTAATGAAAAGGGGAAGTGCGGCTGTGGGAAGTCCTTTAATGTCTAATGCTTTCGCTGAACTCGGGCTAACACCTACCTTTGAGCTTTCTCAAGCAGAGCTGGATGCGCGCTATCTAACGCTTGTGATGGGGCTGCACCCTGATCGCTTTATTGGGTACCCACCGACTGAGCAGGCTATTGCGGAAACCAAGACAGCCGCAATCAACCAGGCATATCAATTGCTCAAAAACCCAGCAAGCAGGGCGCGCTGTTTGCTTGAAAGTCAAGGGATTGACCTCGAAGGCACCGAATCCAAAGAAGTTCTTTTTGAGATGATGGAATTGCGTGAACAGCTAGCGAATCTAAAAACGCCCGAAGAGGTAAAAGCCTTCGCTGTGGAGTTACAACAACTCTTTAGCGACGCTTGCGCTCTATTTGCCGAATCGCTTTCTGCACCTGATTCTTTGCGTTTGACTTACCTTGATAAAATAGCCAACGAGATAAAAAACCATGCTTTTACAATTAGTTGAACCAGGACAAACTCACAAAGCAGAATCGACTACCGCTATTGGTATCGACCTGGGCACCACTCATTCTGTTGTTGCCGTCTCGCAGGAGCAACATACTACTATCCTAGGAGAACCCCTAGTGCCTTCGGTGGTTTTCTATCCCGACAATGGGCAAGCTGTAGTGGGCTCCTTAGCCATGGAACAGCTCAAAACTCAACCTTTGCGCGGAATTCGTTCGGTCAAGCGGTTGATGAGCCCACATTCCCACTCGCCAGAGCATCGTCTCCTCATCGATGAAGGCACAGGCAGCCTGCCACGCCTTCGCTTCGGCGAGCTCCAGAAAACCCCTATAGAGGTCTCGGCTGATATTTTAAAAGCCCTAAAAGCACAAGCGGAAGCAGCACTGGGATATGACGTACACGAAGCGGTTATCACGGTCCCTGCCTATTTTGATGATGCGGCGCGCCAAGCGACGAAAGATGCTGCAACCCTGGCTGGCCTTGCGGTGCTCAGGCTCATCAATGAACCAACGGCGGCGGCACTGGCTTACGGTCTCGACAACCAAGCCGAGGGCGTTTATGCCATCTACGACCTTGGCGGCGGCACCTTTGATATTTCGCTGCTCCGCCTGCATCACGGGGTATTCCAGGTTCTAGCGACCGGAGGCCATACGCATCTTGGCGGCGACGACCTTGATCTTATAATCCTTAACCATTGGTTGCAAAAAGATATAGAACATCTAACTTCGTCCATCGATTGCTTACAATTGGCTAGACAAGCCAAACACCATCTGACACTCGAGTTGCACGGCAAGTGGACCATGCCAGAGACTGGCGCGGAGGTTACCTTAGACCGCCCCACCCTAGATCGGCTGTGCGCACCGCTAATCGCCAAGACTCTCGACATTTGCCAGCAAGTTCTTGCAGATGCTGATTTGCCTATCTCTAGCATCCAAGGTGTGGTTTTGGTTGGAGGCTCAACCAGACTCCCAAGTTTACGAAAAGCAATTGCTGACTTTTTTAAGCGTGCGCCCTTAACAGACGTTAATCCTGATGAGGTTGTAGCCAGGGGTGCTGCCATACAAGCTGAAGCTCTCACCAAAGGCAGTAATAACCTGTTACTCGATGTCACCCCACTTTCGTTGGGTATTGAAACAATGGGTGGGCTGGTTGAAAAAATTATTCCCCGTAACACGCCGATCCCCGCGCGCGTTGCCCAAACATTCACAACCTTTGAAGAGGGGCAAACCCAGATGAAGATTCACGTCGTGCAAGGCGAACGTGAGCGCGTCGAACACTGTCGTTCGTTGGGAGAGTTTATCCTCACCAATATTCCTCCTATGGTCGCCGGTGCGGCGCGCATTGAGGTCGTCTATACGCTGGACACCGACGGCCTGCTAACCGTTAGCGCCCAGGAAAAAACCACTGGCACGCACGTAAGCCTAGACATAAAACCCTCCTATGGACTTGCTGAAGAAGCACTTAATGATCTATTATCGGAACAACTTAATGACCAACTGGATACGATACAATGCCGAAAGTAATATTTACACAACCAGACAACAGCCAATCAATCACGGTTGATGCGCCCAACGGTCTTTCAATCCTTGAGGTTGCCCATCAAAATAATATTGATTTAGAAGGTGCATGCGAGGGATCTTTGGCTTGCTCTACCTGCCACGTCATCGTTGATGCGAGTTGGTACGATAAGCTCCCTCCCGCGACGGAGAATGAGGAGGACATGCTCGACCTCGCCTTTGGATTGACGCACACCTCGCGCTTGGGTTGCCAGATTATTATGACCGAGGAACTCGACGGAATCACTGTAAAACTCCCCAGTGCGACCCGCAATATGCTAGTCGGCTGAAAAATGCGCTGGACTGATATCGAAGATATTGCCATTGGGTTAGAGGAAGAATATCCCGAAACGGATATTCTCGCATTACGCTTTACGGAGCTCTGGCAAATGGTGCAAAAACTCCACGGTTTTGCTGATGATCCGCAGCGTTCTAACGAGAAGATTCTGGAAGCAATTCAAATGGCGTGGTTAGAGGAACGACAAGATTCGGGCCCCTTGCAACCCCATGTTGTTTAAGTACATTCTTAATATAACATTTTTAATCGCAAGACTTAAAAGGATATAACCACTTTGTCAAAACATTCGTTCATTTATCTGCTAATAGCAATTATTGCAGGCGTCCTGACTGGTTTAGCACCCTTCCCCTTTGTTGCTGATCTTGTCAATTTTTTCTCGCAAGCTTTTATCCACTTGCTAAAACTTGTAAGCCTCCCTCTTATTTTCCTAGCATTGGTCACAACTTCGACAAATTTTGGGACTTTTCATGAAATTAAAGATATCGGCAAACAAACCATCAAATACACCATCCTGACGACGCTGTTAGCAGCGTTCGGCGCGCTAGGGCTTTACCTCTTGATGCAACCACGGGTTGCCCTTCCCTTCGACGCCGCCGTAGTGCCTACCACGGCTACCGATGGAAGCTACTGGACTTATTTGCTGCAAGCTATTCCTAGCAACATCATCCAGCCTTTTATTGAGCATAATGTGCTAGGCGTTCTCTTCCTGGCTGGTATTTTAAGCTTTGCGCTTTTGCATCTACCTGAGGAACACCGTACCCCTCTTAAAACCTTATTTAACGCCTTCTATGCCATCATAATGAAGATGACCAGTTGGATTGTGGTTATTATGCCCCTAGCCGTTTGGGCGTTTGTCGCTGTCCTCGTCAAAGACCTCCAGGCGGGCATTTCTTTACAAGGATTCGGCGTTTATCTAGGTATCATTGTTGCCGCCAATTTGTTCCAAGCTTTTGTCGTTTTGCCGATTCTCCTCAGGCGCAAAGGGATCCCAGTGTATAAATTAGCCCACGCAATGGTGCCTGCGTTAACCACTGCCTTTTTTGCGAAATCATCTGCTGCGGCGATGCCTGTCGCCATTAGCTGCGTCGAGAAACATATGCACCTACCTCAACGCGTCGCACGCTTTTGCTTTCCCCTATGCACCAGCATTAACATGAATGCGTGCGCGGCTTTCATCCTGATTACGG